>SRSN01000011.1 GCA_004791645.1 Alcaligenaceae bacterium 429 | reverse complement strand
GTCTAGAAACAGACGAGTGGGATTGGCCATAGGCCAAGGCGAAGATCTGCAAAAAATATTAAGCTCCGGCATGACTGCCGAAGGTGTGCGTTGCGCTGAAGCCGCTCGCACCATTGCTTTGCGCTTAAATGTACACGCCCCCATTACCGAGGCCGTATATCAGGTGCTGCAACAAGGCTTACCCCCCCGTCAGGCGGTGCAAACCCTGTTAGCGCGTGATCCGCGCAAAGAAAGCGCGTAATTACACGTCGTACTCTACTTCCAGCGTTTGCCCTACCTCAATGAATGGGCTTTCGCTGGCTTGATACAGCGCCATATTAATCCCAAACAATATCCCTGCCTCTGAACGTCTAGAGCTAGCCAAGGCTTTACTTGGCTGGTCTCCTACCTCGGCAGTTTCCGGATTCACGTTAGGCAACGGACAACGGGTGCAGTTTTTCAAGCGTGCAAAATAATGGCCACCACCCTGCAAGCTTTGCACGTAGTCTTCCTCGTATGCATCTAACCCCTGCACCACGATATTGGGCCTGAAACGATTGATACGTATATCAGTGCCTTGCTGTAGGCGTATCTCGCTATTCAACTCATCTAACGAGCTTTCATTACAAATCAAAAAAGGAAAACCGTCGGCAAAGCCGAACATCCCTTTCTGTAAAAACTCGGCGCTTTCACCTGACCTATCAGCCCACTTACGTGACCATGTAGCACTCACTGCCCTATGCGCGGTAGGGTGCACACGCAATAACCTACACGACATCCCCAAAAAGGTAGATAGCCATTCAGCAACAGCATCACCTTCGTCTTGGCCTCGTGTCCAATCAGCCCAGATTTGCACATCTACGATGGGGGGCTGCTCTACACGCTGTAGACTTACCAAAATATCTGGCATGCCTGGCGCTTGCAGGCGCATGTGTTCGGCTTCGATAGTGGGTTGTATTAAGGCCATGCGTGGAATAGTGCGTTGGGTCATTTTTTCACCCTCAGCATTCACCATCACCCATTGCCTATCCCACTCCAACCCAGAGGGTGAAATAGCACTGCGCGAGAGCTGCACTGCCGCACACGATTTAATGGGATAACTGTATAACGCGCTAATACGAACACTCATGGCCTATTCCACCCAGAAAAGCATCAATCTTTACACTGCACCTTCGTAGCCCAACTGGCGCCATGCTTCAAACACAGTCACCGCTACGGCATTAGAAAGATTCAAACTACGCTGCTCTGGGCGCATAGGCAATCGCAAACGTTGTTCTGTTGCAAAGAGTGCCATTTGTTCCGCATTCATCCCGGCAGTCTCGCAGCCAAACACAAATACATCGCCAGCTTTAAACACGGGTTTGTCCAGAGTTTGGCCTTTAGTGGTTAGCGCAAAACAGCGGTCTGGACTCGCCCCTATAGCGTCCAGTGCAGCAGGTAAGTTTTCGTGCACTTTGACTTGCGCCCATTCGTGATAATCCAGCCCTGCGCGCTTTAACTTACTGTCTTCCAACTCGAAACCCAAGGGTTTAACCAAGTGCAATTGAGCGCCAGTATTAGCCGCCAAACGAATAGCATTGCCCGTATTGGGCGGGATTTCCGGAGAAACCAGAATAATGTGGAACATAACAACCTGATGAATTCAAAAATGATCACGCCAAGGCGTACGAGCAACCAGTGCTGCATACACGCGGTACGCCCCTGCAAGCCGGCATAATTGTGCGGCATGCTGAAGTGTACTGCCGGTGGTGAGTACATCGTCAACTACTAATACGGTGCTGTCTGCTGGCAACGTCGCACATTGCCAAGCAGGCGCTGTAGCCTTCAATCGTTGCTGACGACTGCGCTGCTTCTGTGTCTCTGTTATCTGTGCGCTCACACTGTACAGCCCACCCACCAAATAAGGTTGTCGTAATTGCTTTGCCACTAATTTAGCGATTTCGGCCGCAGGATTAAAGCCTCTACGAATCAGCGCCGCCCTAGAAGACGGCACAGACAGCAGCAATATCTGTTCAGGTCTCTCAGGCCACTGCCTCACAATTTGCTGATACACAGCATTCGCCATTACTGCCGCTAACCATTGCTGCTGACGAGCCTTATACGCCTGTATCAGCAGCTCAGCCGCATCAAGGTAGTCCCACGCCACAAATACCTGTTCCACGTCCAGAGGACGTGCTGAGCAGTCTCTACAGCCACCTATAACAGGTAGTTGCACCCAACAACGTTCACAGCGCCTTCCCTGCTGCCGTTGCTGTGCAAGCTCGCATAAACACATTTGGCACACACCATAACGCCACGCTCGCTGCCCACATACCAAACACGGCCGTGGAATATGTATAACCTGACAGAGTGGCTGTAAAAGGTCGCCTAAGCGAAATGCATGCGCCATAATAGTGCCTTGCTCTAACCAAACTTACACTCTAGCGGCCATACGTGGCTGGCGGGGTTCTATTGCGCAATCATGTCACACCCTCTTCCTCTTAGCCTACAGCACGTACAACAACAATTTGATCGTCGCGCACCCTTAGATGCGCCACAGTTCTTGTACGGTGAAATAGCCCAACGCATGTTGGCACGCCTTGGCTATGTACGCCTCGACGTACACACAGTGCTTGATGCAGGATGCGGCGCTGGGCATGCAATAGATCCTCTACGCTCGCGCTACCCAGACATGGTGTATACCGGCGTAGATATCAGCCCGCGCTTACTGGAAGTAGCTAAAGAGCGCCACACTCATCGCCCCGGTTTGTGGGAGCGACTGCGTAATAAGCCAAGCACCAACAACAACTTTGTGTTGGCGGATATGGCCAATACGCAATTGCCCCCTGAAAGCCAAAACTTGGTCTGGTCGAATCTATCACTGCAATGGCAGCCTGATCCACAAAAAGTATTCCAAGAATGGCGACGCATCCTAGCGTCTAACGGGTTGGTGATGTTTTCTGTGCCAGGCCCCGGTACTTTTTTAGAATTGCGCAATGCTATGGAAGCCGCTGACGCTCAAACCCAAACTTTGGCGTTTGTGGACATGCATGATTATGGAGATCAACTGCTGCAAAATGGCTTTACTGATCCCGTCATGGATCAAGAGGTCATTACCCTGACATACCAATCGGCCGAAAAACTACTGCAAGACGTGTACGTACTGGGTGGTAATGCCAGCACTTTACGTAGAAAAGGTTTGGCAGGAAAAGCGTGGCACAAGCGTTTGGTAGACGCACTCAATGCCCAGCGCCACATGGATGGCACTATTCATCTGAGCTTGGAGATTGCGTACGGGCATGCATGGCGCGCAACAACGTTGCGTGATACCCAAAGTGGTGAAGTGCGTATTCCTATTTCCAGCATTAGCCGCAAACGCAACTAATTCATAGAATCACACGTACATAACCGCGCCACTCCTAATTGGAATGGCGCGGTCAATTTATTCTGCGTCGCTTACTGGTTATTGTGACTACGACGGCGAGCCGACGCATCAATACCCAGTTGCTTCAGCTTACGGTACAAGTGAGTACGTTCTAACCCTGTACGCTCTGACACACGTGTCATGCTGTAATTTTCACGGGCTAGATGGTATTCGAAATAAATACGTTCGAACTCATCTCGTGCTTCACGCAAAGGCAGCTCTAACGAAATGCTGCCCAAGTGCGAACCACCTTGCTCACCTTGTATGGCTGAAGCAGGCGCTTGCATGCGGTTTTGGGCATTGGCTACCACTCCCACATCAGCACTTACCGCAGGTGCCCCACCAACTCGTGGTGCAGCAGCCATGGCTGGTACTTTGGGAGGCACAACCACCCGTTCTAAACCGGAGGCCACTGTTTGCAATAGCTTCTGCATAGTGATGGGTTTTTCTAGGAAATCCACCGCCCCTATACGTGTAGCTTCCAGTGCTGTGTCAACGGTGGCATGACCACTCATCATGACTACAGGCATGTCTAGCAAACCTTGTGATGCCCATTCTTTCAATAGGCTAACGCCATCCGTGTCCGGCATCCAGATATCCAGAAGTACCAGATCAGGCCGTGCCCGTAAACGGGCAGCACGCGCCTGTGCGGCATTTTCTGCGACTTCTACCGTATGCCCCTCGTCATACAGAATCTCAGACAAGAGTTCACGGATTCCGATTTCATCATCAACTACCAGAATTCTGGCCATAAACCGTCCCTACGAGCTTTTTACGCTATTATCATTACCTTCAACAGAATCAGCTACTACTTTTGATCCTGCCAAGCGGGCCAAGAGGATGGTGATGCGTGCGCCCCCTTCACGTTGATTCGTCACGCTTATCTTACCGCCATGTTCCTCTATGATCTTTTTCACAATGGCTAGCCCCAAACCAGTACCTGTCGCCTTTGTTGTTACGTAGGGTTCAAATACTCGAGCCAACAATTGTTCATCAAAACCTGGGCCATTATCCGCCACCACCAATCGTACCCCATGTATGCCCTGTTCTGCATCATGAATGGTACAGGAGGTTTTTACTGTGATGACTCCCTCGCTAGGCTCGCGCCCTTGAGTGGCCGCATACACAGCATTGGCCAACAGATTATGAATCACTTGACGCAACTGTGTTGGATCACCTTCTACGGCGGGCACCCCCGCTCCTAGCGATACTTCCCAGTTTACACGTCCGCTGTTTTCTGCAGAAGCACTTTCCGGATCCCATCCGTACAAAGTCAGTACTTCATGCAGTAACGCATTTATATCCAATTCCTGCATCTGCGCTTGTGGCACCCGAGCATACTCTCGGAAGTCGTCCACCATCTGCTTCAGCGATCCCACCTGATTCACAATGGTGGTGGTTGCACGCTTCAGCATCGCAGCATCGTTTTCATCCAGCTTAGGTTCCAGCTTTAAGGCCAAACGCTCCGCTGACAACTGTATGGGCGTTAATGGATTTTTAATTTCGTGCGCTAAGCGTCGGGCAACTTCTCCCCACGCGACTAGTCGGTTGGCAGAAATAATATCACTGATATCATCAAACACCACCAAATAGCCGCTGGAGCTCTTACCTATACGAAGCTCCATGCCACGCGCCAGCAAAGTAATAATAACAGCACGCATATCATGCCTACTGCCAAAGCTTAATTCAAATTGTTGCTGCCAATATTCGCGCGCACCCACGGCTGAGTGCTCTGCAAACGCATGACGTAATTGATTTGCAAAACCGTTATCGTCAACCACTTCTTCCAAGGGCTTGCCTTTAACCAAGTTCAAATCAGCACGCAAAATATTCTGCGCCGCTTGGTTGAACATAGTCACACAAAAGGCATCATCAAACACCAAAACGCCTGATGACAAACTACTTAACACCGACTCCAGATACAAGTTGGAACGTTCTAGTTGCTGACGGTTGCGTTCTACCGTACGTCTAGCATCGTCCAATTGTCGGGTCATCATATTAAAGGATCGTGTCAGTTGCCCTACTTCATCTTTATCAGAATTCTCTGGCAAAGGACGGTAATCCCCCACACCCACCGCCTGAGTACCGGCCGCCAGCGCCAACAACGGACGCACCAATCGACGAGAAATCGCAATCGCCGCAGCCATCGCAGCAAACACAGCAAGAATCAACGCCAGCGTCAGGATGATGCCATAGAGCTTACGCAGGCCTTGTCTGGACAATGCCAGTTCTTGGTAATCTCGGTACCCCTCTTCCACCAGCATCGCATGGCGTGCAATGTTTTCAGGAACAGGTTCTGTCACTTGCAACCAGCGCTTATCACTAGGCTGCGTAAACTGACCTAGGTAACTATTGCTACTGTCTAAGGGAATCACCACACGTAAACGCAAGCCAGTAGAACCCACTCCTTGGCTATCATCCAACTCTGCCGAGGCATACTCTTTGGCTACGCGTAAGTAGTTCTGCACATTTTGTTTGGGTATCTCTGGCAGTGACATATCAAAACGAGTGGAAGAATACGCAATCAACCTACCCGCACTGGTGAAAATCATGGCATCACCAATATTTGCGCGCTCACGCAAACTGTTTAGCACCAAACCTGGCTCTACGTGACTTTCGTTGAGCATTACCGCCAGACTGGTTGCACGCTTTTTCAGATCACTTAATCGCCCATCCAGAGCAGCCCTACCCAAATCTAAACCCGACTCCAAGGCGCGGTCTACCCGCACGTTAAACCACGACTCAATAGAGCGCGACATAAACTGCACGGACAACACATAAATCAACGTGCCCGGCAATATACCGATAAGGGTGAAATACAGGGCAAAGCGTGCCGTCATTCTGGCGCCAAACTGCCGCTTCTTTACTTGCCTAAATAAACGACCGCCCAACAATACCACCCAAAAAACCAGGGCGACAGCCAAGATGCCGTTGAGCACCAACAGCACATCGTAGTATTCGTTATAGCGTGAAGCGTTAGCCGTGGACCACACCAATAAGCCCAGCAACGCCACTGCACTAATCGCAGCGATGATCAGGGCTATACGCAGCACCCAGCGAATTACGGCTGGTGCTCGGCGTCGGAAATCGAAAAAGTGAAGTTTTTCCATGGGGTGGACAACGTCCAAGCGCGGCGATTCATCGCATCTACTTGGAAGGGCCTAGTCAATAAAGAGGTATCCAGACGCAAACGCATCCGTCCATACAGTTCGGTGTTTTTATCAAAATCACTTACTGGTGCCACAGCCCAGCCTCGAATATGGCGCAATGACGCCAAGGCTTCGTTGAGACTGCTTTCTGGCAATAATAGCTCCCCCGAGCCCACACGCCACTGTCTGGTTAACGCATTGTAGGTGACCCGCCAAGTTTGATTGGCATCCACTATTGTTTTATCAAACCACCACCAGCGTGTACTACGTATCTCCACATCTACAGTGAAGTACAGGGGAATCCCTTTATAGACTACGTCCTGAAGTTCAGGACTTAGCTCAAAATCCACATCGGCGTCTATGTACAGACGACCATCTCGTATTACAGGCTCTACACGTACTACTTCTTCTGTAGTGCCCTGCTGCCCCGTGTCCACCACTGTGGCCATCGTAGGCGTATCGTCAGTCACTGCATCCGTGACACGTAAACCTTGGGCAGAACCAACAGGCACCACAAGACACAAAGCTAATGCTAGCCCTGCCTTGCGAACAAACCGGTTGAAAGATCTACCCGCTCTCATGGTCTACGTTTATGCCTCTTTACGCAATAACTGATAAAAGAACCCATCGCCACATGGCTGCCCGCTTTCAACGGGCTGTGGCAATACTTGTCCTGGACTAGGCAATGCAACCGCATCAGAATGCCTAGCCAAAAATGCTTTGCTTTGCTCTATACCTTCTTGAGGGAAGATAGAGCAAGTGACATACAGCATATACCCGCCGGGTTTTAAAGTCAGCCATAAAGCATCCGCAATATTGGCTTGCAAGGCTGCCGTAGCCGCCACGTCTTGCGGGCGACGCAACCAGCGTATGTCTGGGTGACGACGCACAATACCCGATGCTGTACACGGCACATCGGCCAAGATCGCATCAAAGGGCTTACCGTCCCACCACTGCTGTATATCAGCAGCATCTGCTGCTTGTATTTTGACCTGGTCTGAATCCAGACCCAGCCTGTGTAAATTCTGCGGTACACGCTGTAGTCGTGTGGCGTCGGAGTCCAAAGCCACTAACGAAATATCAGCACGCTCTAACAGATGCGCCGTTTTACCACCGGGAGCGGCACACGCATCTAACACATGCATACCATCTTCTACCGGTAACAAGGCGCCTGCTTGTTGAGCTGCGTAATCCTGCACTGACCACCACCCCTGCTCGAACCCAGGCAACTGCTGCACAGGTAATGCCTCAGCCAACACCACGGCTTGACCACCTGGTGCCCAACACGCAATGCCAGCTTCTTCAAACAGCGCCAGCAAACGCGCCACCGAACAACGTCGTTGGTTTACACGTAAGGTTAAAGGGCCGGGACGATTAGAGTGTTGCAAGATAGCTTCCCACTCTTGTGGGTACGCTTTTTTGATTTGTTTAATCCACCAGTTGGGGAAATTCCAACGTGCTTCAGGGTGGCTATTCGCTTCAGCTAATAACTCGGTGCGCTCTCGCAAATAGCGGCGCAGCACGGCGTTAATCAATGCTTTGTACACACGCAGCAAACGATGATCAGCGGCGGCTTGTACCGCTTGATTTACGACGGTGTGTGGAGCATAAACAGGAACATCTGGCTGATCAGCAAAGGCGTCTTCGTTTTCTTGTACTTCAGCGGCGCTATCCAATACCGCTAACGACACCAGCAATAACGCTTCGGTTAACCCTGATGGGGCTTTACGGCTTACTAATTGGCTAAGCAACTGCTTTGCCAAGCCCAGACGTCGCAAACTGTGAAAGCTCACGGCCTGAGCCGCAGCACGTACAGTAGCGGGGGTTTGCGTTAAGCATTCGGTGAGAGATTTTCCTGCCAAGACTCCTTGCACGAGCTGGGCGCTGGCCAGCAATACAGTAGATAGGGAAGGAGTAGTAGAAGACATGGCAAAAAAACACTAAAAAAACAGCCTGCCCTTTTATAGTTGGGCACGAGAAACTGTAACATCTTTTATGTAGTGCGATACAGCTTTTATACAGTTGGTGCTACGATCGTAGTTTGGTCCAATCTGGGAAGCGTGGCATGACACAATATAAACTTGATGATAACAGCCCTAACGTACATGACAGCGCCTATGTAGCCGAAGAGGCCGTATTGATCGCCAAGGTGCAGCTTGATGCCCACACCAGCGTCTGGTCGGGTGCGATTCTGCGTGGTGATAATGAACTTATACACATAGGCACGGGCTCTAACGTGCAAGAAGGTGCCGTACTGCACACAGACCCCGGCTACCCACTCACTATAGGCACGAACGTCACTATTGGCCACCAAGCGATGCTGCACGGCTGTACGGTGGAAGAAGGCAGCCTCATCGGCATTCAAGCCGTAGTGTTAAACGGTGCCGTCATCGGTAAAAACAGCCTAGTAGGGGCTGGCGCATTGGTCACCGAAGGCAAAACCTTCCCAGAACGATCCTTAATCATTGGCTCACCCGCTAAAGCCGTACGTACGCTTAGCGACGAAGAAGTAGCGAACCTACAGCGCAATGCCACGACCTACCAAGAACGTTCCGCACACTACAAAACCGCCTTACAGAAACTATGAAGCACAACACTATGTGTTAGTAGCTAACTTACATACAAAACAAAGCATACGTTGGCACAAAAAAACCGCTGTAGGTTGCTGCAGCGGTTTTTTGACATAGAGAGATCTGTAGTCTAACCACTACTCTTTAACACTCACCTCTCTCCGCATGGACCGCACACCATCAAGAATCAGCAGCAAAATAGCCGTCCACACGCACCCGTAAGTGATCCACTGCATATTTTCTATGCGCTCACCTAGCAACAGGGCCACCACGACCAACAAGGCTGGCTCTACATAGGCTAGCAGCCCAAATAGTCCCAACGGTAAACGGTGGTTAGCCAATACCATCAAGCCCAACGACGTGGCACTCAAAACACCCAAACCCAGAATCAACCACAACAGGGTGGCGGTAAAGGTGCCTTCAGGTAAGGCTTTACTGGTTTCTACAATAAACCATGCTGCTACAGGCGCACTCAACAGCAAATCAAACCACATGCCACCTAAGTTGCTGGTTTTGAGAATGCGACGTAAAGCAAAGTAAAACGGATAGCCTAGTGCCACCATGAAGGCTGGCCACGATACTTGCGGTGCAAACAATAGCTCATTGGCTACCCCTACGCCTGCAATCGCACATACTATTTTCTGCAATGTGGTGATGCGCTCTTTAAACACCAACCTGCCAGTTAGCACTAAGGTAAGAGGCAACAAGAAATAGCCGAGCGACACGTCTAAGGCATAGCCGTTTACAGGTGCCCATAGAAACAGCCACAACTGCACGCCCACCAAGAAAGACGATACTGGCAACGCCAACCACAACCATGGCTCGTGTTTTAACCGTTTCCAGATGGCGGTCACGTCTTTAGCTTGACGTGTCACGATTAGAAAGAGAGTGAGGCATGGGATGGTAAGCAGAATACGCCAACCATAGATTTGTATGCCGTTTAACGGCGCCAACAAGGTGGAATAGTAGTACAGCACTCCAAAGAGCACAGAGGACGAAATAGAGAAAATAACGCCTGCTATAGAAGCTGGATTATGGGTACTCACGCCACACACCTTGTTGAACAATTATTCATTAGTAAAGCCATTGATTATGGTGTCCCACCAAGGGCCGTGCAAGCCAGATGCCAGAATGCCACAACCTCCACAACACACTGCGCCAGTACTCAGCAATTACCCAGCGACCTGAGCACGCGCTGTCTGCACCGTCACAACAACATTAGCACTAGCACTCAGGCACAAAAAAACCTGCCCGCCTAAGCGAGCAGGTTTTTAATCACACAGTGACAGAGGCTTAAATGCCGCCCATCAACATGTATTTAACAGTCATGTAGTCGTCCAGACCGTAGAAGGAACCTTCACGACCTACGCCAGACTGTTTCACACCACCAAATGGTGCTGCTTCATTGGACAGGATGCCGGAGTTAATACCGATCATGCCGTATTCCAGACCTTCAGCTACGCGCCATACACGGCTCAAATCGCGGCTGTAGAAGTACGCTGCCAAACCGTAGATAGTGTTGTTCGCCAGAGCGATCACTTCTTCGTCTGTTTTGAAGCGGAACAATGGTGCCAAAGGACCAAATGTTTCTTCGCCAGCAACGATCATGTCTGCTGTAGCGTTAGCCACAACAGTAGGTTGGAAGAACAGACCGCCTTTCTCGTCGGACTCACCACCAGTCAACACTTTACCGCCTTTGGATACAGCGTCAGCAATGTGTTCACGGATTTTATCTACAGCGCTTTGCTCGATCAGCGGACCTTGAGTCACGCCGTCGTCCATCCCGTTACCTACTTTCAGTTTTTTCACTGCGGCAACGAATTTCTCAGCAAACGCATCGTACACGCTGTCGTGTACGTAGAAGCGGTTTGCACATACGCAAGTTTGTCCGGTGTTACGGTATTTGCTGGCCATCGCGCCTTCAACAGCAGCGTCCAGATCCGCATCTTCAAATACGATGAAAGGAGCGTTACCACCCAATTCCAACGATACTTTTTTGATCTGCTCAGCACTTTGCTTCATCAGCAAACGGCCGATTTCTGTGGAACCAGTGAAGCTCAGTTTGTGCACAGTTGGGTTGGAGGTCATTTCGCCACCGATAGCGGAAGCGGAACCTGTCAACACAGAGAACACACCAGCAGGTACACCAGCTTCTTCAGCCAACACAGCCAGCGCAAATGCGGAGTACGGTGTTTGTGTAGCAGGTTTCACAACGATAGAACAACCAGCAGCCAAAGCAGCAGCCACTTTACGTGTGATCATGGAGGATGGGAAGTTCCAAGGAGTAATCGCTGCACATACACCGATTGGCTCTTTAGTTACCACGATACGACGGTCGCCAGCTGGGCCGGGGATCACATCACCGTAAGCACGTTTGGCTTCTTCACCGTACCATTCCAAGTAGGAAGCACCGTAAGCAATTTCACCGCGAGACTCGGCAATAGGCTTACCTTGCTCGATGGTCATGATTGTTGCCAGGTCTTCTTGGTTTTGCATAACCAAGTCAAACCATTTACGCAGAATGTTTGCACGCGCTTTAGCAGGTTTAGCACGCCACAATTTGAACGCTTCAGCAGCACTCTCGATTGCGCGACGTGTCTCAGCAGCACCCATTTTAGGGATAGTGCCGATAACTTCAGCGGTTGCGGGGTTTTGCACTTCCAGTGTCTCACCGGAATCAGCGTTTACCCACTGGCCATTAATATACGCTTGCTGCTTAAACAGCTCAGGACGCGTCAGTTTCATTTGTGTACTCCACGAGCAAAAATCAATTTCATTATTTACTACCACCTACCCCTAGCTACATTGCATGTAACTGGCGGATTGAGCAACTGGCCTACATTGATACACCAGAATAGGCAAATAACCTAGAGCCATTGGCTCAACGATTCACAGTGCCATTCCCAAGTACCTGATATTTCTACCTATGCGCTGCGGGCCTTACAACGCTGCTTTTATCAATTCTGCCAACTGTGCAAAAGCAGGACGAATGTCGTCTTCATTTTCTACCGCTGCATAACCAAAAAGCAAGCCTGGCGATTTGCGCTCGCCCGCGTAATAACGCGTTAAGGGTCGCACCCAAATACCTGCCTCGTGGGCGGCTTTGGTAATAGCCTCGTCATCCGTCCCTTCAGGCAAATGCATCACTAGATGCAAGCCAGCCTCTTGGTTAGACAACGGCCATTGCGGGCCAAAATGCTCACTAATGGCATCACGTAAGATAGTTTGGCGTCGTGCATACACCGCTTTCATTTTGCGGATATGCGCGGCATAGTGCCCTTCGGCGATGAAATCAGCCAATACAGCTTGTTCCATCAACCTACCTTCTCGATACAACTCAGACAGTGCTACCGATGCTGCCCTAGCAATAGCTTTGGGCAACACCATGAACCCCATACGCATGCTAGGGAACAAGGTTTTGGAAAACGTGCCTAGATAAATGACTCGATCATAACTATCCAGCCCTTGCAAGGACGCAATAGGACGACCGCCAAAGCGGAACTCACTGTCGTAATCGTCTTCAATAATCCATGCGCCGCACTGGTTGGCATATTCCAGCAACATACGGCGTCTGGCCAAACTCATCACATTACCCAGCGGGTACTGGTGCGAAGGCGTCACGAAAATAAACTTAGGCACGTCTTGCTGCATTTGCTCAGGCGTGGGGCTCATGCCTTCTTCGTCCACATTAATGGAACGCAAATGTATGCCCGCCGATGTCAGCACGGTACTGGCTCCCCAATAACCGGGGTTTTCCATCCACGCTAGACACTCTTTGTCGCCCAGCAACTTAGCAATTAAATCCAGCGACTGGTGAATACCAGAGGTAATCACCACTTGTTCAGGGTCGCACTGCACCGAACGCGCCAAGCGTAAATGTTCACTCAAGGCTCTACGTAACGGTTTATACCCGGCGCCGTGCGCATAGGTCATTAACGATGGAATGGGCTCACGCCAATAGCGGCGTTGCAAACGCATCCATACTTTACTGGGAAACATCGTGACATCCGGCACACCCGGAATAAATGGCCCCCACTGATGGCGTGAGGCTTGAGCGGTACTTACTAATGCAGAACCACGCTCAGACAATAGCCCATCACCTGTCACTGGCTGCACCAGTTCGGCGTCTAAGGGCATGACCTGCCCCACCATCACCGGCACAGTGTCGGACACGAAGGTACCACTACCCGTGATAGTGATCACATACCCTTCGGCATTTAACTGTTCATACGCCGCAATAATTGTGTTGCGGGACAAGCCCATGTCTCTGGCCAAAACACGGCTAGCGGGTAGCTTAGTACCCGCACGCAGATCACCCTGCAAAATTAACGCGCTAAACGCCTCGTAGACCTGACGGGATAAAGGCTTCCCGCTATCTCGCTCCAGACGTTGTAAAAGCAACTCATGCAATACGCTTGCGATCATTTTTCTGTCTCATCACACATACGCTTTTGGGGACAGGCAGCACCTATGGAAAACACCATGCACCTTTTTTGGTAATTTTCCATTAAACTGGTCTTGTGGCCTGACCACCTGAATACTAAACCTAAACACCCACACCAGGGAATGCGTTGCCTATGAATAGAAACGCTTTCTACCGGTGATGGTTGAAGGTTATAAAAATCATACCACCCTAAATGGCCCCATGACTGAATGCAAAAAGCTTTTTTCTTCAGCACCATGACCATGATGTAGAAAGTGATTACCAACCAAAGGACAGTCTATGAACCAGCAACGACCAGCAGCCCGCCCTACCGTACAAATTGACAACGATTTCACTCGTGTCACCGAATGGTACTTCGAGCCCGGAGCCGAAACCGGCTGGCACGGCCACGACATGGACTATGTAGTAGTACCAATGACTACCGGCACTCTGCAGTTGGAACTTCCTGACGGTACTCGTCATAGCAATGCTCTTACTCAGGGTCAAAGTTATTGCCGGCAAGCCGGTGTGCAACACAACGTTATTAATCCTGGTCCCGAGCCATTTGTATTCGTAGAGATCGAGTTCAAACGCTAGGAATCATCGTTTTTTTTGCAGCAAGGAAAATCTCATGACCGACATCACCTCCCTAAACATCAACGGCGAACGCCTCTGGCAATCGTTGATGGATCTGGCCAAAATTGGTGCCACACCCAAAGGCGGTAACTGCCGTTTGGCGTTGACGGCACTAGACGGCCAGGCACGCGACATGGTTTGCGGCTGGATGCGTGAGGCGGGGATGACCATTACCGTCGACCAGGTGGGTAACATCTTTGGTCGCCGCCCTGGCCGTAACCCAAGCCTCCCCCCCGTTGCCACAGGTAGCCACATCGACACACAGCCCACAGGCGGCAGGTTCGATGGTTGCTTTGGCGTAATGGCTGGTTTGGAAGTCATGCGCACCTTGCACGAGAACAACATCGAGACAGAAGCTCCAATGGAGTTGATCATCTGGACTAACGAAGAAGGCACACGCTTTGTGCCTGTGATGATGGGTTCCGGAGCATTCTGCCAAGTATTCCCTATTGAAACTGCGCTGGACGCCGTGGATCTGGATGGCAAATCAGTACGCGAAGAATTGAAAAACATCGGTTACGACGGTGACTACCCCGTACCAGGCCACGCCTTTGGCAGCTACATCGAAGCTCACATTGAGCAAGGCCCTGTATTGGAAGCCAACGACAATGTGATCGGTGTGGTCACAGGCTCGTTGGGTCTACGTTGGTACGACGTAGCGGTAACAGGCATGGAAGCGCACGCTGGCCCTACTCCAATGGAATTGCGTAAAGATGCGTTGTACTCTGCGTCTTACATTGTTCAAGGTGTGATTGATATCGCCCGTGAATACGCCCCTCAAGGCCGCGGTACGGTTGGTGTGTTGGACGTATACCCATCTTCCCGTAACGTAATCCCTGGCAAAGTGAGCTTCAGTGTTGACCTGCGCCACGAAGACAGCGCGTTGCTGGATGAAATGGAAGCACGTTTCCGCAAACTGTGCGCAGACGTTGCCCAAGGCGAACACACAGGCTACACCACCGATATCTCTATCACTGATATTCAACAGTTCCCACCAACCCCATTTGCTCCTCACCTGATCAACAGCGTGCGTGCACAAGCTGAGGCTCGTGGTTACTCTCACCAAGATATCGTGACTGGCGCTGGCCACGATGCGGTGTTCGTTGCAAGCAAACACCCCACATCCATGATCTTCATCCCTTGCAAAGACGGGATCAGCCACAACGAAATCGAAGACGCTAAACCTGAACACGTAGCCATCGGTGCCAACGTGTTGCTGGGCGCAATGCTGGAGCAGGCTAAAGTCTGCTAATTATTCGGGCTGCCCACACGGCAGCCCTTTTTGCTCTACGGAAGTTATACATGACTACACCCCTCACCCTGCAGGACTGGGAACAACGGGCAGCCCAGTTGTCGTTCCGCAGCCAAGCCATCATTGATGGTAAAGCCTACCAAGGCAATGGCGACGTTCTGGACATTGTTAACCCTGCAAGCGGTCAAGTTTTGGCCCAAGTTGCCTCCTGCAACGAAGCGGATATTGATGTAGCCGTTCAATCTGCTCGCCGCGCCTTTAAATCTGGCGTTTGGCGCAATATGCCTCGCGTAAAGCGCAAAGAAATTCTGCAACGCTTGGCGCAACTGATTCGTGAAAACCTGGACGATATCGCGCTGTTGGAAACGCTGAACATGGGTAAACCCATCAGTGAAACCACGCAATTTGATATTCCAGAATCCGCCACTGCTTACGCGTGGTACGGCGAACTCATCGACAAACAATACGATGAAATCGCTCCTACCGATAACAACGCTCTGGCCACCATCACACGCCACCCCTTGGGTGTAGTAGCTGCTGTGGTGCCTTGGAACTTCCCACTGATGATGTCATCGTGGAAAGTGGCTCCTGCACTAGCAGCGGGTAACAGCGTTATCTTGAAACCCGCTGACGCCACACCGCTGACCGCTATTCGTTTGGGTGAGTTGGCGCTGGAAGCAGGTTTGCCTCCAGGCGTGTTGAACATTGTGCCCGGCACAGGCCCCGGTGCGGGTCAAGCATTGGGCTTGCACCCAGACGTAGATTGCCTGACCTTTACCGGTTCCACCATGACCGGTAAACGCTTTATGCAGTACTCCGGCCAGTCCAACCTGAAACAAATCTGGTTGGAGTGCGGTGGTAAATCTCCACACATCGTGTTTGATGACTGCCCTGATTTGGACAAAGCTGCATTGATGGCTGCCGTTGGCATTTTCAACAACCAAGGCGAAGTATGTATTGCAGGTTCACGCCTGTACGTACAACGTGGCATCTACGAAAGCTTCAAAGAGAAGCTGATTGCTCACGCCAAAACCATGCAGCCGGGTAATCCTTTGGATCCCAAAACTGCAATGGGCGCTATGGTGACACAGCAGCACATGGGCACAGTGATGAGCTACATTGCCTCTGGCTGCGAACAAGCCACGCTGCTCACTGGCGGCCAGCAAGTTCGCACCGAAACTGGCGGCTACTACATTGAGCCCACCATTTTTGAAGTGCCTTCACAAGATGTACGCATCATTCGTGAAGAAATCTTCGGGCCGGTGTTGGCGGTAACGGTATTCGACACCGAAGAAGAAGTTCTGCACATGGCTAACGATCACGAGTTCGGCTTAGGTGCCGGCCTGTGGACCAGCAACATCAGTCGCGCGCACCGCATGGGCCGCGAGTTGGAAGCTGGCTTGGTCTGGGTGAACTGCTACTTCAATGGCAATATTGCTATGCCATTTGGCGGTGTGAAACAGTCCGGCTTTGGTCGTGACAAGTCCATACACGCTATAGACAAATACACCAGCTTGAAATCCACCTGGATTGATCTGACTGTGTAAGTAGTACCCATGCTTTCGTGCGAGAGACCTTGCACGAAAGCATACCCCTCCAAGGCCTATTCTGCGCCTCTACAGCACGTTTTGATTGGTGCTGGCATAAACCACCCACCCAGCGTTCCCATTTATCGTCATAGCAGCGCCTCACCAGTCTGAGAAGATGCTGTACTTGCCGTAGCCACACTACCAAGAAACAAAGCCCCGCTCATTATCTACGCCCACAAAGAGATAACTATGCAACGAGGCATAAAGCCGCATCGCCCTCCTTTCCCGCACAAAGAAAAAGCCCGAACCTGCTTTCACAGATTCGGGCCGTTCCTAGGTGCTCAACAGCTTTTAGCCGTAGTGTGGCAAGGTTCATCGCTCTTCGGCGAGTGGCTGCACCTTATGCTACAGACTCTGGCAATGCCAAAGCCTGATCCGTCACGATCTGCAGAATTGCAGGTCGTTTTTCTTCCAGAATTGCTTTGAATGCGGCTTCTACAGCTGCTTCAATTTGAGAGTCATCGGTAATACGCGCACCGTATGCACCAAAGGCTTGTGCCAACAATTCACAATTAGGGTTCTGCAACTGTGTACCAGACACACGGCCTGGGTAATGCTGCTCTTGGTGCAGGCGGATTGTGCCGTACTGCTGGTTGTCCATCATGACTACCAAGATTGGTGCGCCGTAAGTCACTGCGGTGGACAGCTCAGCTTCGTTCATAAAGAACTCACCGTCACCAGCGATCACTACCGACACACGCTCAGGTGATTGCAACGACGCCACGATACCGGCTGGAACGCTGTAACCCATTGCACCGTTACGGGCACTCAATTGGCTTGGGAATACGTTAGTAGGCAAATAGCGTTGTGCCCAAATGCAGTGGTTACCTGCACCAAAGCTGTATACCGCATCGTCAGGCAAACGCTTCACGATGGATTCCATCAGCGCTGTCATATGTGCTGTACCAGGTGCAGTACGTGGCAACTCTGTTGGGAAACGGGAGTATTCGCGCTGAACAGCGTGACAACGGTCAAACCATGCTTGACGCTGCTCTGCACCGGCCAACTCCAGTGTCTCTACAGTACGAGCAAACACTTTAGGGTTTGCCAAGATTTGGTGAGTCATTGCACCGCTGCGACCACGCAAGCTGGTGTCCAGATTCACTTGGTACGTAATAGCGGAGGTATCTTGACGCAATGTGTAGCCATCAGTAGACACGTCGCCTGGTACCACACCTACAGCAACCAGCACGTCGGATTCAGCATACAACGCAGCAGTTGCGTCATCACGGCCATAACCCAAGTAACCAGCATGCGCAGGTGAGTTAAAAGGAATGCGATCAGCAGCACGCCAATCGTGCAGCACAGGAATACGGTTTTGCTCAGCAAAGTGAGTCAATTGACGGGATGCTTCGCTATCCCAGTTCTGACCACCTACGAACAACATTGGTTTTTTAGCGGATGCCAACGCTGCTGTCAGCGCTGCCAATTCGTCTTGGCCTACAGCACCTTGTGCCACTGGCAACACAGGTTGCAACTCACGCGTAAATTCTTCACGGATGATGTCTTCAGGCAAGCCTACCACTACTGGGCCTGGACGACCTTCCATAGCGGCGAAGAATGCTTCAGCAACAACTTCAGAAGCACGCTCGGCGCTATCCAATACAAACACACGTTTGCACTGTGAACCAAACCATGCTTTAGGATCAAACTCTTGGAACGACTCGCGCTCACGGTCTGCTACAGGGATCAAACCTACGAACAACACCATAGGCACGCCATCTTGCCATGCTGTGTGAATGCCAGTGAAAGCTTGAGCGGCACCAGGGCCACGAGTCACCATGGCAACACCAGGTTTGCCAGTGAATTTGCCGTACGCATCAGCCATGTAGGCTGCAGCGGCTTCATGACGGCACACCACGCTTTGGATGTTTGTGTCGTACAAACCATCCAGCACGGCCAGGTAGCTTTCACCCGGCACTACAAACACACGATCAACTCCATGTAGGGCCAAGCTCTCTGCGATGGCTTTACCAGCGTGACGGTTATTGCTCATTTCCATTCCCTATAAACAATGATGGCTACCGCTGCTCTACCGGTACGCCATGGCATATTCTTACAAGTGGCCTAGTGGCCAGACCACCTTAATTACAATCATAGCAGGTTTGTTTGCTACAACGTATAAAAAAACCTGTTAATTACGCTAAAGCCAGCAAGGACTGAGGCGTTAGCGCCCCTGCACGGTTATGTTTAACGCATACAGGGGCTTCGTACTACTTACGAGTGGTCAGGCCAGTTAGGCTCCGCCACGTACATCCTGCTCATAGCCTGCAAACAACGCAGCGCGCATTACTACACGTCTTGCCGTTGCCGCTACCGGACCATCTACCCATTGATTATCCGGTGTGGAAGCATCTTGGCTGGCAGCTTTAGCCAGCAACGCTTCGGCCGCTGCTACATCTGCAGCCGAGGGAGAGAAGTACTCGTGCACCACGGGTGTTTGACGCACATTCACTACACATTTAGCTTGCAAACCTACGCTGCGAGCCCACGCCAGATCAGCTTTGAATGCGTCTTCATTTTTGAAGTTGAAGGGGCAATCAATAGCGACCACACCAGCCGCACGACATTCGATCACAAAGCGTTGACGAATGGCATAGAGCGCCGTGCCAGTAGCACTACGTTCCAACCACAAGTCAGCGCTAAGGTCTTCTGCTGCCAACAAGCAAGCCGATACACGTGATGAGGCTTTCAGCACTGCCGTGCAATTCACCAATGCCAACGCAGATTCCAACGTAGGAATGATCTCGGTTTGGCCTGCTGTCAGACCACACTTAGCCTCCCACTCAGTAATGGCTGCGTCCAATGCAGCGATCTGTGCAGCATGCTCGGAGTGAGGCAACAAGATAGCGTGCGGTGCCGCAGCCATAATGCCTGCCAAATCGTCGTGACCGTCTTCTTCCAACTTATTAATACGCACTGCGGCAACCTTGCCCGCCGCTTTGCAAGCGGCGAACAGGTCATGCAGACGTTGGCGTGCTACAGGTCGGTCTTCTGGACGAGTGAACTCTTCTAGATCCGCCACCACCACATCAGCCATACCTTCTACAGCAGCTTGGTGGGCAGCTTGATCCATTCCTGGCACAAACTGCCAGGAACGACGCAATGCTGGCGGACGACGTAACAATGAGAACGCTTGTGTCATGCTTGGTCTCCTACGCTACGGTGTTCGGCAAGAACATCACTAGGGATGGCACGAACATCAACAGCATCAAGACGGACAACATGGCCAGCACCATCCACGACAGCGGACGTAGGGTTTGCACCATACGAATACCACCGATTCGACACGCTGCCAGCAAGTCCACACCCAACGGTGGTGTGTTAGCACCAATCGCCAAGTTAACCACCAACAAAATACCAAAGTGCACAGGATCAATACCGAAGTGGTGAATCGCAGGCATCACAACAGGAGCCACGATAATGATCAGCGCGATAGCTTCCATGAAAGTACCCAACACCAGCAGTACAGCCATGATCAACAGCAATACGCCGTATTTGCTATCCGTGAAGTTCACCAAGAATTGCGCCAAGCTGTGTGGCAACTGCTCTGCAATCAGAATCCATGCGAACAACGCTGCTGCACCGATAATCAACAGAATAGATGCACTGATTTCAGCTGTAACTTTCAGGTCGTTCCACAGTTTTTTCAGGGACAAAGAACGGTACCAGAATGCACCAATCAACAGGGCATACACAATCGCGCTAGACGCAGCTTCAGTTGCGGTAAAAATACCGAACCTAATACCACCAATAATCAGCACAGGCACCATCAATGCAGGCAACGCATCAATGAAGGATGCACGCAGTTCTTTAGCATTGAAAGGTTGACCACCACTCCAGCCATGTTTACGAGACATCCAAACCGCTACCACGATCAAGGACACGCCCAGCAACACGCCTGGAACAATACCGGCCATGAACAGCTTGCCAACAGAGGTATCGGTAATCGTGCCGTAAACAATCAGCACAATGCTAGGAGGAATAATGGTGGAGCTCGCCCCAGCACACCCAATCAGCGCTGCACTAAAGCCGCGATCATAGCCACGCTGCGCCATCGTTGGCAGCATCAAGCTACCAATAGCCACTACGTCAGCCACGCCCGAACCGGACAATGCACCAAACATCATACAAGCCAGAACAGCTACGATCGCCAGACCACCGGGAACATCGCCCACGATGGCTGCACACAAACGTACGATACGTTGTGTCAGACCAGCACTGTTCATTAACTGCGCCGCCAACACAAACAGCGGGATGGCGAGCAATGTAAAACTATCTAAACCGGAAACAAACTGTTGGGCGGCAACCATCGTAGGTGCGGCATCAAACAACAGCAAGTAGGCTACGGAAGCCAGTACCAGGCCGAAGGCCACTGGCACGTCGATTAATAGGGTTACAGCAAAAATACCAAGAAGCGCTAAAGCACCTAACGACATGATCAGCTCTCCTTCGCTTCATCCGAAACCAGCCCGAACAATTGTCCCAGCTGAACGATCACCATGGCAGCACATGCCACGGGTAATGCTAAGTAGACATACCCTGCGTCCACGCCAATGGCGGGCAAAGGTTGTCCCATTGTCAATTCACTCAGTTCCCAGCCGGCGTAACCCAATACGGCCAGACCAAAAATCATGGCAACATCCCCAACCTTACGTACGGCATTTTGCAATGGACCGTCAGGCAGGATGGTAGACAGCAAACCTGCTGTTAAATGAGAACGACGGTAAGTACATGCCACGCCGCCTAAGAAAGCACTCCATACCAAGATGAAGCGAGGCAATTCTTCTGCCCAATGTGGGGTCTGATGCCAGCCGAAACGCAGCACCACCACATAACTGATCAACACCGCCATTAGGGCTGCCCCAAGCGCTGCCAAGTACAGGCAGGCGTGGGACAAACCGGCGATTAGTCGCCGTATAACCATTATTTAGTTCTCCTGACGGTATTTCTGCAAAGTATCCATCAGGTCTTGACCAAATACTTTCTCGTACTCAGCCCACACTGGTTGTACCGCTTCCATGAATGGAGCTGGGTCAACCGTATTCACTTTCATACCTTTTTCTTCTAACAGACGAACAAACTCCAATTCGCCTTCTTGAACCATCTCGCGCTGTTTGTCACGCCATGTAGCGGCAGCTTCCAGAATGATTGCTTTGTCTTCGTCAGAGATTTTCTTCCAGATAGGTTTGGAGATAATCAAGCTGGCAGGACCCCATACGTGGCCTGTCAACGAAGCGTACTGCTGCACATCAAAGAAAGACGATGTGTAGATGATGGACAGAGGGTTCTCTTGTGCATCAAACACTTTTTGCTGCAAAGCGGAGTACAACTCACCGAATGCCAAAGGAGCTGGGTTTGCGCCTAACGCAGTGAAGGTATCCAAACGCATTTTGTCTGGAGTCACACGTGTTTTCAGGCCAACCATGTCAGCTGGTGTATTGATAGGGCCGCGGTTGTTTGTCATGTGACGGAAACCGTTTTCCCACCAAGATACGATAACCAAGTTGCGCTTTTCGGCCAATTCAGCCAATTGCTCACCCAGTTCACCATCGTACGCGTTGTACGCTTGTTGAACGTTAGCCCATGTGTAAGGCAGTTCTACGATACCGAATTTGGCATCAATAGGTTGCAGGGAACCGCTACCAATAATCGCTGCGCCTTGGCTACCAATTTGCAGGCCTTCCAGCATGGTTTTTTCATTACCAAGCTGACCGCTAGGGTAAGTCACGAAATTAACGCGACCATCTGTACGCTCTTTAACTTCTTGAGCAAACCCGTCTGCTGCCACGCCCCAACTATGGTTAGGTGCCAACACGTGGCCCAGTTTGATATCCAATGCGTGTGCTGGAGCCATCGCCAACAGCGATGCGCCTGTCATGACTAAACCGAATAAGGATTTCTTCAGTCTCATTCCCTTCTCCTAAGAACAGCCTAAATAAGGTGGCTAACCTATACCTTCATTTCCAAAATCGACGCGTAAACGCGCCAAGATGCTAACCAAGTGGTCATGCATCGCAGATCGAGCTCGCACCTTGTCGCGAGACTTGATGGCATCCAAAATACGGCCATGTTCAAGCTGGGCTTTTTCCCAAACATTGGCATCTACAAAGTGTCTTTCCATACGGGAGAACATGGGGCTGTGCAGCGCGAGTTCCCATACGTGCGCGATCGTAGCCGCCAAGGCGCTGTTACCGCAGGCGGCGGCAATGGCCATGTGAAACGCTCTATCTTCGCGCGCGGGCGTGGAACTACCTTCCATGCTTTCGTACGCAGCCTGAATGGCTTGCAGTTGTTCTTCCGTGGCGAGCGCAGCGGCCAATTCGGCACTTTCTGGCTCTAACAACAAACGGGTTTCCAACAAACCAAAGGGACCAAAATCATTGTCTACTTGAGCTGGTTGACTCACATCGGAGCTTTGATTCAGGTGACGTTGCTGGTCGCTCAGTACAAATACCCCTGTACCCACACGTACCGCTACATACCCTTCCAATTCCAATGCAATCAACGCTTCGCGGATGGAGGCACGGCTAACTTGTAGCTGCTCTGCCAATTCGCGCTCAGACGGCAGCCTACTTCCTACAGGAAACTCGCCCTGCTGGATTTTTGAGGCAATTTGATCGGCGATAACCCGATACAAACGCGGCACTGCGACGGCTTCAAAAACGCTCATGATTGTTCCACATTATTCTGGCCTAGTGGTCAGGCCACTAAGCTACCTGATACCACGGCAATTAATCAAGAAAAAAAACTCAAACCTAGGGTTAACCATCAGTAACTAATGGCCACTTCTCCTCATACTGACCCAGAATAATAACGAAAAAAGCATCAGCTCCGCAGATTTGACTGCGATCTTGATGACAATACATAAAAAAAACCCCACAACGGATGTCGTGGGGCAACCTTACTAACGGACTCAAATTTCATGCACTGGTCAGGCCAGACCTGTGGTCAGATCAACATACCTCCGTCTATGCCATACACCGACCCTGTGGTGTATCGTGCAGTGGCCAAATACACCACCAAATCAGCGATTTCTTCTGCTGTACCTAATCTACCCATAGGCTGGCGGGCAATAAACGCCTTAAGCGCAGCATCATAGTCACCCGTAGCCGCCAAACGCTGCTCTAACGATGGACTTTGCACCGTTCCAGGACAAATCGCATTGCATCGTATACCTTGGGTAACGTAATCGGCAGCAATGGACTTGGTTAGCCCTATCACCGCCGCCTTGGAGGTACCATACGAGCAACGATTAATCACGCCTTTAAGTGAGCTCACTACTGAAGCCACGTTAATGATGCAGCCATCACCGCGCTCCAACATGCCAGGCAATACCGCCTGTACCATGCGCACCATGGATTTCACATTCAGATCAAAAGCCACATCAAAATCATCTTCGGTGGCTTCTAATACCGTGCCGTTTTGCACATAACCCGCACAGTTAAATAAGACATCCACCACACCTACTTGTTTCACCACCGTATTGATCTGCGCTCTATCTCGTACATCCATACAATGTATAGTGATAGCAGGCTGCGAAGCTTGTAAGGCCTTTAGCCCGACCAGATCTATATCTGTGGCATGTACAACTGCACCTGCACGCTGAAACGCCAGTGCCGACGCTTGGCCTATACCATGCGCCGCCGCCGTCACCAGTACCACTTTTCCTTGAAGCATCATGCTGCACTCCTGCTGATAGCCGGCACTCACGCACCGGCTATAGTTGTGTGATTACTGGTTACGCAACGCTGCTAATGACTCTTGCACGCGCTGCACGACGTCTTCACCAATTTCAGACTTGTGCTTCTCATACACTGCCTGGGATTTTTCCAACATACGCTTCTGTTCTTCGGGTGTTAGCTCATTCACCTGCACACCCGCTGCTTTAATAGTGGCCAGCGACTGCGCAGACAAATCACGAATAGCTTGACGCTGTACATCACGCCCTACGATGGCACATTCACGCAATGCTGCTTGCTCCTCAGGGGAGTATTTATCCAGAATGCGTTTGGAAAACAGTACCAAGAAAGGCGTATAAGCATGGTTAGTGACTGACACATATTTCTGCACCTCATAAAACTTAGAGGTATCGATGGTCACAAACGGGTTTTCTTGACCATCAATAGCCCCCGTTTCTAATGCCGAGAAAATTTCTCCAAAGGCCATAGGGGTAGGATTCGCCCCCAAATTATTAAAGGTATCCAAGAAGATATTGTTCTGCATCACACGTAGTTTGATGCCATCGAAGTCCTCCCATTTTTCAACCGGGCGCTTTGAGTTACTGAACTGTCTGAACCCATTTTCCCAATACGCCAAGTTCACCAAACCTTGTTCTGCTAACTTCTCGTTGATGAAATCACCAAATGCACCATCCTGAATGGCATCGGCCTCCTGATCATTAGCAAACAAGAAAGGTAAGTCAAAGACCCCTAGCGCTGGCACCAAGCCTACTAAAGGTGATGACGACGTAATCACAGCCTCTTGCGTGCCGGAGCGCAGAGCTTGAGTGGCTTGAATATCGCCTCCTAGCGAGCCGCTCCAATACGCCGTCAACTTCATTTGACCGCCTGACTTCTCTTGTAAGCAGGCATTAAAAGCCTCAACACCATTGCCTACAGGATGCTCAGCATTCAAACCATTGGAAATACGGATATTGCGTTTAGTGAAATCTGCTTGTGCAGGCAAAGCCACGCTTATACCTAACAGAGCCATCATGCTGCTTACTACTATCTTTTTCATTTCATTGTCTCCTTGGTTCAGAATCTGCCTGTCTTCTAGGACAAGCTTCAATACAGCCACTTCATCGGTACGGTAATGAGTTCAGGGACTGCAACAAACAGCATCAACAACAGGAAATAGCCCAACAAGAATGGCCCTACGCCCACAATGACCTTCCCTAATGGCACTTTGGCTACACCACTGACCACATTCAGCACCACGCCTACAGGCGGGGTCAGCAAACTAATGCAGGTATTCATCACAAACATCACGCCGAAATACACCGGGTCTATGCCTGCCATTTTCACGATAGGCAACAACACGGGGGTCAGAATCAATATCGTTGGGGTCAAATCCAATGCGGTACCAATCACAAAGATCAGCAACATCATGATCAACATCAGCAACTTTGGATGCTCAATAAAAGGCTCTAGAAAACCACCCAACTCAGCCGGAATATCCGCTGCCGTAATTAACCATGCTGATACCAAAGCTGCCGCCACCAAGAACATCACCACAGCGGTGGTTTTGGCAGAGCGCAATAACACGGTGTACAAATCTCGTAGACGCAGCTCTTTGTACACAAAGGTTCCCACCAACCAGGCATATACAGCAGCGATAACTGCCGCTTCGGTAGGTGTGACCATGCCCATACGTATGCCGCCCAGCACAATCACAGGCATACCTAACGCCCATGAGGCGCGCGCCGTAGCTTGCAGGCGTTCTTTACCTGAGCGTTTAGGCAACGTTGTACTGGCACTATTGCGACCCACCACCATCCAAATGGCAACCAGCGTCAAAGCCATCATCAGACCAGGCACAATCCCCGCCATAAACAAGCGCGAGATAGAAACGTTGGCTGCCACCCCAAAAATAATGAAGGCCATAGAAGGCGGAATCACAGGAGCAATCACACCTCCCGCCGCAATCACACCGGCCGAGCGAGGTACGTTATAGCCCGCCTCACGCATCATAGGTACCAAAATGGCAGCTAAGGCGGCAGAGTCGGCAACAGCAGAACCAGACAAACTGGCCATAATCACAGCAGCCACGATGGCTACCAAGCCCAATCCACCTTTGATGTGACCCACACACGCCAATGCAAAATCGATGATGCGTCTAGATAGCCCGCCTGAGTTCATCAACTCACCGGCCAAGAGGAAAAATGGGATAGCGAGCAAGGTAAATGTATCTGCACCCGAGATCATGTTTTGCGCCACGATTTGGGCATTAAACATGTCCAATTGCAGCATAAGCATCAGAGAACAGAAGATCAGAGCGAAAGCAACAGGCACGCCTATGGCCATGGCCCCTAATAAAGAAGCCACAAAAATCAGTAATGTCATGGTGAAGTTACTCCGCGCTAGCCCCGTGGCCGCCAGCAAAGCGGTCTAGTTCTGTTTCGCTGACTTTACCGGTCAGCACCGTAAACAAACGGTAGGCAGCAATAGCGAACACCCCAACACCTGTAAACATGCCTATGCCATATACCCAAGCCAATGACAGGCCAGTAACGGGGGCATACATGGTGGCATTTACCTCTAATTGCTCCCATGTGCCAGCAGCAAAAATATAGGCACACGCCATAATGATCAGGTTAGTAGCCGCCATGCATAACAACTGCCCACGGCGCGACAGCCGTGAAGTCAGTGTCTCTATACCCATATGGCTATGCTCTTTGAAAGTCAGCACAGCACCGATAAAGGTTAGCCACACAAAGAAGAAGCGGGACAGTTCCTCAGAAATCATCCAGCCGGTATTGAACGCGTAACGCAGCACCACGTTCCCAAATACCATGACCACCATACCAGCAAGCAAAATGGTCAGCACTAGGCCAAGAAAACGGTAAAACCAATCTATTATCCACTGCATGTACCTTGACTCCTTTATGTTTATATCGGTGCATCTGCAGCTTCTCCCTACCGTCTTGGCATGAAGAAAACCTACAGCTCGCTGCGCGGCTTATAGAGTGCCGCTTTGTCTTCTGCCTGCAATTTGACGCGCTGCGCCCCTCCTAAAATATGGGCTTCCATCGCTTTGCGGGCTCCCTCCACATCCCGTCTTGCAATGGCATCACGTACTGCAACGTGCTCGTCTATAGTGATTTTGACGATTTCGTCGCGTTCATAATAAGTACGAGAAGTATTCATAGCCTGATGCATCTTTTCACTGATAAAACCAATGAACAGCGGGAAATATTCATTACCCGTTGAACTGGCTACCTCATAGTGAAAATCCAAATCAGCTACTACACCATCGTCACTCCACTTGTCTGCATGAATCATGCGATTTAAGGCATCATCAATGCGCGCCATTTCCTCCTCGGTATGGTGCTGCGCTGACAAACCTGCGGCCTCCACTTCCAACACACTACGTAGCTGGAATAAACTGCGGAACGACTCGGGGTCATTCAACGACAAGTCATCCAGACGTAAAAACTGACGGCGCTCAGGTTCGGTAATAAACGCCCCCACCCCACGTCGTGTTTCTACCAGACCTTCGTGGCGCAACTGTGCAATGGCTTCGCGCACCACCGTCCGGCTTACTCCAAAACTTTCTGACAACTCACTTTCTGTAGGTAGTCTGTCCCCTGCTTTCAACTGTCCCTGTACCACTTTGTCGTAGATCTGGCGGGCAATCATTGCAGGCAAACTTTCCACACGCTGGATCTGATCAAAAATCGCCATGACTGACATTTCTCCTTGGGTTCACACTAGCTGAAAATAGCGAGTGTGCCCTGTAAGCGCATATAGCGTCCAGTCAAGACAACAAACAACCGGGGTTCATGATGTTTTTTGGATCTACGCACAACTTCAGTTTGTGCAACACATCCCTTTGCGCCGCATCGGCGTAGTGGTTGAAGGTACTTTTCTTTAAACGGCCCACACCATGCTCAGCACTAAAGCTGCCATCAAATGCCATGACGCACTCTGTAATGAGGCTGCTCCCAGCATCTATAAGAGCCAAACGTTGTGCTGTAGAAAAGTCAGCAGGCGGCAAAACATTGACATGCACATTGCCATCACCAATGTGGCCATACCCCACCACTAATGAATTAGGAAAGGCCTCTTGCAAACGGTGCTCTACCTGCTCAATAAATTCCGCCATGCGTGAAATAGATACCGACACATCCGAACGTAAATGCAATCCTCGCAAAGCTTGCGCCTCGTTCACGGCCTCACGATAACGCCACAGGGTTGCTGCCTGCGCGTGAGAGTGTGCGATGACAGCATCTTGCAATATGCCATCTTCCATGACGTGCTCTAGGAAACGTTCCAAAATACCTGCCACATCTACTAGTTCCGCTCCTGAGAACTCCACCAATACATACGTAGAATGCTCTAGCGACATAGGCGCGACGGTATCCGGTAAGGCCTCTTGCGCCAGCGTTAATACGTTTTGCGGCATGAGTTCAAAAGCGGTCATCAAATCACCGCAACGTTTTCGAGCTTGCAAATACAGTTGCACCGCATCGTCTACTGAATTCAACGCCAACAATGCCGTCACTACATTTTGTGGCAAGGGCGAGAGACGTAACGAGGCCGCCGTCACAATGCCTAAAACTCCTTCGGCACCAATAAATAACTGGTTAACATCTACACCGCGATTATCTTTACGCAAGCCTTTGAGGTTGTGCATAACGCTGCCATCAGGCAGCACCACTTCTAAACCCAAGATCTGTTCACGCATCATGCCGTAACGCAGCACATTGACTCCACCCGCATTGGTGCTGATGTTGCCCCCTATTTGGCAGCTACCTTCTGCCCCCAATGACACCGGGAATAAAAAACCTGCTGTAGCCGCTGCTTCCTGTACGGTTTGCAGAATGCAGCCAGACTCTACCGTCATGGAGTAATTGCCCTGATCTATATGGCGTATAGCGTTCATGCGCCCTAGCCCCAGCACAATCACCCTATCACCGGTATCCAGCGGCAGCGCCCCCAATACCAAACCGGTATTGCCCCCTTGCGGCACCACTGCTACGCCTTGCGCTGCGCAATACCGCACCACGGCTTGCACTTGCGCAGTGGTGGCTGGCATCACCACAGCCAACGCAGCAGCAACGTGATCACCATGCCAATCACGCAAGTACGGCTCAGCTTTAGTGTCACCCCCTGACCATGCAAAATCGTCGCCAACCACTCGTCGTAACTGCTCTAAAACAGTAGCAACATCGTGCCTTTTTACAGGCACTTCAGGTACAGCAGATGAGGAAACCGGTGCATTCAATTTTTTCTTTCCTGTAAGGATGAGGTGTGGTCATTTTGTGATTGACCTGCACTTTTAAACCAGACATCATATTGTCAGACAACTTAACTATAGAAAAAAAATCCTGATGACTCTAATCAGGTTTTACCCTAAGAGGAGACATACAACATGCGTATTGCCATCATCGGCGCCGCTGGAATGATAGGTTTTAAGCTGGCCCAGCACCTGCTACAAAATGGCCTACCTGCCAGCCCACCCATACAGTCTTTGCAGTTGTATGACGTGAGCCCAACCTTGCCCATGCCCTTAGCATCAGACCGTTATCAGTATCATCGTATTGACTTATCCAGCCCCCAAGCAGCCGATCAAGTTGTACGCGATCGTCCTGATGTCATCATCCACTTAGCCGCTATTGTCTCGGGTGAGGCTGAAAAAGATTTTGAAAAAGGCTATGCCATCAACTTGGCTGGTAGCCATCAATTATTTGAAGCCATACGGCATTTGCACCTGCAGGAAGGCTACTACCCACGTATGGTATTTGCCTCGTCTATCGCCGTAGTGGGTGCCCCTTTGCCTTTCCCCATTCCTGATGAGTTCCACCTTACTCCCCTCACCAGTTATGGCACACAAAAAGCCATTACCGAGCTATTGTTAGCCGACTACTCGCGCCGTGGTTTTATGGACGGTGTAGGCATACGTTTACCCACTATTTGCGTACGCCCTGGCAAACCCAATGCTGCAGCTTCAGGGTTTTTCTCCTCTATTATCCGCGAACCCCTACATGGTCAAACGGCGATTTTGCCGGTTGACCCTAGCGTGCGACACTGGCATGCCTCACCACGTTCTGCCGTCCAGTTCTTTGTGCATGCTGCCACTATGGATACCGCTCCGCTGGGTGCTAGACGTTCCTTATTCATGCCAGGTGTCAGCGTCACCGTCGATGAGCAAATCCAAGCCTTGCGACGCATTGCCGGTGACGATGTCACTCGCCTAATTCAGTACCAACCTAATCCAGATATACAAAAAATGGTCACAGGCTGGGCCCCCGGATTTGAAGCCACCCGTGCACTTGCGCTGGGATTCAGAGCTGAGCAAAATTTCGATGAGATCATTCAACAATATATCGACAACGAAATGAGGGCTGGAGCATGACAACAACACAACCACGTATCGCTTTTCTAGGCACCGGTTTGATGGGAGCACCTATGTGTGCCAACTTACTCAAGCACGGTTTTACTCTGACCGTTTGGAATCGCAGCCCAGAAAAAGCCCAAGCCTTGGCCCCACTAGGCGCTACCGTAACACACAGCGCCGCCGAAGCTGTCAGCCATGCCGATGTAGTCTTTACGATGCTCAGCAATGACGAGGCCGTAGAAAGTATGGTGTTAGACCCTGCCATCCTTGCGGCTGCACACTCCGGTACTGTCTTTATCGATAGCAGTTCAACCCGCCCAGCCACTGCTAAGAAGTTAGCGACAGCATTGGCTGAACACCAATTACAGTTTGTGGACTGCCCTGTATCTGGCGGCGTCAAAGGTGCACAAGAAGGCACATTAGCCTTGATGGCGGGTGGCCCGGCTGCCCTGATTGAGTCTTTGGCCCCTGTATTTTCGGCATTAGGACGCTTAACCCACGTAGGCGATCACGGCGCAGGTCAGGTTGCCAAGCTAGCTAATCAGCAAATCGTCGCAATCACCATTGGCGCTATCGCTGAAGCCATGACACTAGTATCGCGTTCTGGTGGTTCGGCTGCCGCCTTTAGAGACGCCATACGTGGCGGCTTTGCCGAAAGCACTATTTTGGCCTTGCACGGCGAACGTATGATCAACCGTCACTTTGAACCCGGCGGCCCTTGCAAACACCAGTACAAGGACCTACGCAATATACAGTCGCAAATGGCATTGCACCACCTACAACTACCACTCACCAACGCGGTGACTGAACTGTTCGGTGAATTATGCGAAGACGGTGGTGCCGAGTTAGATCACAGCGCCCTGCTATTACAAATTGAACGTTTGAATCCCAAGGAGAGATAGCCTATGACCAACCACACCTCTCCTAAGCGTTTACGCTCGCAGGACTGGTTCGACAATCACGAACACGTAGATCTAGCCGCTCTGTATATGGAGCGGTTTATGAACTACGGCATTACCCCTGAAGAGCTGCGGTCTGGCAAACCTATTATTGGTATAGCCCAAAGCGGTAGCGACCTCACTCCCTGTAACCGTGTACATATAGAGTTGGTCAAACGGGTACGTGATGGAATCCGTGATGCAGGAGGGATTCCCATGGAATTCCCCACTCATCCCATTTTTGAAAACTGCAAACGCCCCACCGCTGCACTGGATAGAAACTTAGCCTATTTGGGGCTAGTAGAGATTTTGTATGGTTATCCCATTGATGGTGTGGTGTTAACCACAGGCTGCGACAAAACCACACCCTCTGCCCTCATGGCTGCAGCCACCGTCAACATTCCCGCCATTGTGCTGTCAGGAGGCCCCATGCTAGATGGTTGGCACGAGGGCAAACGCGTAGGCTCAGGCACAGTCATCTGGCAATCACGCCGCGCCTACGCGGCTGGTGAAATTGATAAAGAAGAGTTTTTCCAACGAGCATTGGACTCCGCCCCGTCCGTCGGGCACTGCAATACCATGGGTACCGCTTCCACCATGAACGCAATGGCCGAAGCCTTAGGCATGTCACTCACAAGTTGTGCTGCTATTCCTGCGGCATACCGTGAACGTTCACAAATGGCCTACCGCACAGGTAAACGCGCAGTAGAGTTAGTACACGAAGATATACGCCCTCTGGACGTGATGACACGCACCGCATTTTTGAATGCTATACGTGTTAACGCTGCCATTGGCGGCTCTACTAATGCGCAACCCCATCTGGTAGCCATGGCCAGACATGCAGGCGTGGAATTGGCTCCTGAAGACTGGCAAACCTACGGCTACGACATTCCGTTGCTCGCCAACGTACAACCTGCAGGGGAATACCTAAGTGAAAACTTCCACCGCGCCGGCGGTGTGCCCGCCATCATGTGGGAGTTATGGCAGCACGGCAAGCTGGATGAACAAACCATTACCGTCAACGGCAAGCCTCTCAGCGAAGCTCTGCACAACCGAGAAAGCACTGACCGGCAGGTCATTCTTCCGTATGCGGCACCACTCAAACACCATGCAGGCTTCCGTGTGCTGTCGGGTAATTTGTTTGAGTTTGCCATCATGAAAACCAGCGTGATCTCGGAAGCCTTCGCTGCACAATACCTACGTCGCCCTGGGCACGAAGGCGTCTTTGAGGCCCGTGCCATCGTATTTGAGGGCTCCGAAGACTACCATCAACGCATTGATGACCCCACACTGAACATTGATGAAAACTGCATTTTGGTCATACGCGGTACTGGCCCCCTAGGTTGGCCGGGTGCTGCAGAAGTGGTCAATATGCAGCCCCCAAAAGCCTTGCTACAAAAAGGTATTACCAGTCTCCCCACGCTGGGCGACGGTAGGCAATCAGGTACATCGGACAGCCCCTCTATCTTGCATGCTTCACCAGAAAGTGCCGCTGGCGGTGGCTTATCTTGGCTACAAACGGGCGACATCATCCGTGTAGACCTTAACACCGGACGCTGCGATGCCTTGGTAGAACCAACTGAAATCGCCCGCCGCAAAGCAGGCTTCGTGCCTCCTGTGGTGCCTACCGCTACACCATGGCAAAAAATCTACAGAGACGATGTAGGTCAATTGAATACGGGTGCTGTATTAGAAAGCGCTGTGCCCTTTATTAATATCAGTGCGTCGCTACCTCGACACAACCACTGATGCCACGGGCCACTGGCCGCTTACGCCGTAATTCTCCGTCTTCGCCCCTACCTAGCATGGCCTATGTAGGGGCTTTTTTCCTACCCTAGCGAAGTGGTACGGTAATGGTTCTCTATAATCCATCACAAGTGGCTCTTTTGAAAGCACCAGCTAAGACTTAAGCTATACCCTATTCACGATGACATCGCTTTTTCTTCGGTTACCTGTCAGCAACCAGACAGCC
>SRSN01000119.1 GCA_004791645.1 Alcaligenaceae bacterium 429 | reverse complement strand
TAGACAACAGAACGATACGTCAACGCTGTCTAATGAGTAACTGTGACTAAATCATTGGCTGTTTCCTCCCCCCGCGCGAAACGTAGCGGGGGGTGGCTAGCGCAATCGTGGCGACTAGCCCCCAGACGTATGCTCTGGGCATTATGTGCACCTTTGTTAGCAGGGGTGCTATTTTTGTTTCAGGCCTGGTGGCTGGCAGATATTTTGGACCGAGCTGTGATTGGTCATGCCGCGCTACAGCAGTTATGGCCCGCTATCAGCATCGTGGCAGGACTCTTGTTGGTCAGAGCGTTGTTGGTCTGGTCTGGTGAGAGGGCGGCCAGTTCAGGTGCTGAACACATTAAACATTGGCTACGGGCTACCTTGATGCAGCGCTTGCTGAATAAGGGGCCGGCGTGGTCACGTCAACACCCATCGGGTGAGCTGACCACCGCATTAATAGATCACGTGGAAGCCTTAGAAGGCTATTTGCAGCGTTACATGTCTGCAGCCGTAGCGGCGGTGTTTTTACCGTTGTTATTGGCGGTCGTGGCAATGGGCGTGGACATCGTCGTGGGACTGCTGTTATTGCTGACCGCACCATTAATTCCCGTCTTTATGGCATTGGTAGGCTGGGGGGCAGAAGCTGCTAACCAAAAATACCATCAAGCCTTGCAACGTTTGTCGGGCATTTTTGGCGACCGCGTCAAAGGCGTATTTACTTTGGTCCTGTTTGGCAGAGCCAAGGAAGAAGTAGAAGCTGTACAACAAGCCAGCCAAGACTTAGGCAAAACCACCATGAAGGTGTTGCGTATTGCCTTCTTGTCTTCGGCGGTGTTGGAACTGTTTGCCGCACTGGGTGTGGCGGGTGTGGCGGTATATATAGGCTTGAGCTACTTGGGTATGTTGGGTGATAACTTCACAGGCATGACCCTACAACAAGGGCTTTTCTGTTTGTTCTTAGCGCCCGAGGTGTATCAACCTTTGCGCCAGTTGGCAGCGAGCTATCACGACCGAGCACAAGCAAAATCAGCCATTACCTCGTTGGAAGCTATTTTCAAAACCTTGCCTGCTGTTCCTAATAAGAACGTGGAACACACTAGTGATGAAGCACCAGAAGCCAAGTGGGAAGGCGTAAGCGTGCGACTACCCATGACAGACTCTAACGGTGTAACACCCGTTTTGCAGGTAGAAGGTTTTAGTTTGACTGCGCCAGGTACCGAGACAGTACTGCTTAAGCCTGTTTCGTTTACGGTGAATAAGGGCGAGTCCATTGCCCTGCAGGGTAGCAGTGGCAGTGGCAAAACCACCTTACTAGAAAGTGTAGTGGGGTTACGTACACGGCATAGCGGGGAAGTGCGTCTCTATACAGAAGGTGCAGGCAGCAACGATGGTGAGCTCGGATTTTTACCGGGTGTGTGCTTATTGAGTGCACATCCCTTTTTATCCGGTGAAACCGTAGAGCAGGTATTAAAACTTGCTGCACCTGAGGCTTCTGAAGCGCAAATGTGGAACGCCTTGGCAAAAGTAGATATGGAGCACGTACTACGTACGCAGCATGCCGGTTTGCAAACGTTACTGGGTACTCGGGGCTATGGTCTATCGGGTGGGCAATTGCAGCGTATCGCATTGGCTAGACTGTTCTTGTGCGAGGCCGATTTGGTGCTGATGGATGAACCTACTGCACACTTGGATGCACGTACTCGCGATGTGGTGTTAGATGCTATTTTGGCCTTCTGTGCAGACAAAGCGTTGATTATTGCTACGCATGATCCAGCCGTAGCAGCACGATTGCAGCGGCAATGGAGCTTACAAGATCAAACATTAAGCGGGGTACAGTCATGACGCTATGGTGGGGATTATGTCGTGATTGGCTAGTACGACGTCGCTGGTTGGTGTTGGGCAGTATTTTGGTGGCCTTGGGCACAGTAGTGGCAGGGGTGGGGCTGTTAGCGGTAGCGGGGTGGTTCCTGACGGGGACCTTTATTGCTGCTTCTATGCTTAGCTTTAACTTGTTTGGTCCTTCCGCTCTGGTGCGTGGTTTGTCTATGTGGCGTATTGCCTCACGCTACGTGGAACGTATTACAGGCCATACCGTTACCTTGGAGTTGCAGGCCGAAATACGGGCGCAGACTTTTGCACAACTGATGCAGTTACCGCCTTCTGAGTTAGCTAAATACCGAGATGGCGATTTAGTGGCTAGGTTGGTCAACGACGTAGAACGTTTAGATAGCGTGTATCTGCTGTTGGTGGTGCCCACATGTACTGCTTTGTTGGGTGGCGGTATGTACTCGTGGCTAACAGGATCACAAATGCCATGGGGTGGCGTAGCGTTGGCCGCAGTGATTATTGTTGCTGCTGTGCTGATACCGTATGTGGTTGCGCGCAAAGCGGCAGCTGGTGGTATGCAATTGGCAGCACAGGTGGCGCAGGCACGTAGTGTTTTGCATGACACCATTGCTGCGCACGTAGATGTGGTCGTATTTAACGCAACCGACAGTGCTAAAGCACGGTTTGAGCAGTTAAGCCGTTCGTTATCTGCGCAGCGTGAAAAATTAGCAGCCATCGCTAGTTGGGGAAGTTTGTGGCAACAGTGTTGTATGGCGCTCACTATTGTGGCTTTGGTCGCTATAGGTGTAGATGCGTACAGTAAAGAACTACTGACTGGTCCAATGTGGGTGGGCTTGGTGTTGGGGGCGTTAGGGCTATTCGAAATCATGGCGCCTTTAATGCGTGGTGCAGCAGGTTTAGGCGTGGCCAGTGCGGCGGCGTCGCGCTTGGGTATGCTGCGCAGCGCTGATGAGCAAATGCCTTCTGGTTCTACCCTGTTACCCGATCAGGGCGAGCTGTTGACGCAGGATTTGCATGTGGGTTTTGATGTGAACGTACCGCTGTTGAAAGACGTGACATTACGCATTCCACAAGGTGGTAGGTGTTTAATTCGTGGTGTCAGCGGTTCAGGGAAAACCACATTGCTGCAAACCTTGATGGGTGTGCAACCTGCGTTAGTCGGACAGGTGCTGTACGGTGAAGTCGATGTGCAGCAAAGTCCTACGGATCAGCGTTTCCAACGTTTTGCCTTGTTGTCGCAGCACTCTACCGTGTTCATGGGTAGCCTACGTTATAACCTGACGTTGGGCTGCGCAAATGCCTCGGATGAGCAACTGTGGGATGCGCTACAGCGCGTACGCCTTGCTGATTTTGTACGCAGCTTGCCAGAAGGTTTAGACAGTTGGATAGGTGAGGGTGGTAATACCTTATCCACCGGCCAAGCGCGTAGGCTGTGTTTAGCGCGTATTGTGTTAGCCCCGGCAAGTGTGTGGTTCTTAGACGAACCTACTAGCGGCCTGGATAGAGCCAACGCGCATGCCTTGCTACAGGACGTGCTGCAGTTTGCTGGTACACGTAGCGTCATCATGGTGAGCCATGATGAAGTGCCCGAAGGATGCTTTGAGCAAGAATGGCAAGTGCAAGGTGAGACATTGCAGCGGGTCGCCTAGGGAACGTTCCTTTTAGGATACGTTCCCGGTTTTATCTGGTGCTATTGTGTACACTGCACATGTGCCTGCAGTGCATCCTGCGCTGTGGCCTTTTTTGTGTCTAGAGTTAGTAGAAACATGCATACTGATCCCGCTAATTACATCCGTAACACGATACGCAGCGTACCGGACTGGCCAAAGCCAGGCGTGATGTTCCGTGACATTACGCCTGTGTTGCAAGATCCTCAAGCGTTCCGTGTACTGATTGATTTATTCGTATACCGCTACATGCGTCAGCGTCTGGACCTAATAGCAGGCATTGATGCGCGTGGTTTCATCGTTGGGTCTGTATTGGCCTACGAACTGAATCTGGGCTTTGTTCCCGTACGCAAAAAAGGCAAATTGCCTTTCCAGACCGTCGCTGAAGAGTACTCATTGGAATACGGTAATGCATCCGTTGAAATGCATACGGATTCAGTGCGTCCCGGCCAACGTGTCTTGTTAATTGATGATCTGATCGCCACGGGCGGTACCATGATTGCTGCATCTCGTTTGTTGCAGCGTTTGGGTGCGAACGTGATTGAAGCGGCTGCTATCATCGACTTGCCTGACTTGGGTGGTTCAGCAGGTGTGCGCGAAACAGGCTTGCCGGTGTACACCGTTTGTGAGTTTGATGAGTCGTTGCCTGATCCAGATGCTTTACCCGGTCAGTAATACAGAGGTTGCCGGTATAGGCTGATCTACTGTTAGCGACTAAACCCCTGGTTTTTGCCGGGGGTTTGTTGTTTGTGGTGGTGGTTTTTGGGTTCTGACTGTGAGTAAGGGGTAAGCTGAGCCGCTGCATTCATCGCATACGCTGGGGACTGCAGGAATACTTTTTGTGATTTGAGACACCAAATCAAAAAAGTTTCCTCTCCGTCCCCCGGTTGTTCTCAATGCGGTGAGGCTTACAGCCCTTTATTCTGTGGCGATGGTCTTGTGGCGTTTGGCTGTTTTTATCTATTCTTAGTGATAGAGCTGCTTGTTGACGGGGGTGTGGGAATGCTTCTTTCTTGGCTGCAGAAGTACTCATGAGCCACAGTTGTGACCACTCCCAAACCGTGGCAAGCGATGGAGGGAAAACGGAGGAAAGTATTTTTTTATTTGGTGGTCAAATTAAAAAATATTTTTCGCAGTGCTAGCTACTGCAGCCAGTGGTGAGTATGTTGATGTCACACTCATCGCCACGTCTTACGCCCCTTGGCGTATACGAGCGCAAACGTCTTCCGCATTGAGCGTGCGAGCGGCACCAAATCCTGCTACGTGTCGTACGCGTTGTACGGTCAGCGCAAAGAAATGGAAGTCGGTGAAGTCCGTCATAAAGGCTACATCAGGGAAGCGGGTCAAGTAGGCGTCGCGGGCAGCTTCTCGTTCTGGAGTGTTGCGCTCTAGTAGCGTAGCTTCTACTTGTAATGTGACTCTGGGCAGATCGTGCACACCGGCATTTTCAGTCGGTGTTTGGCAAATCATGAGTGAGGCTTGTGGACGCTCTTTTAGGTAGCGTGTGTGTGCGGCCATGTCGCTGATGTGTATCAGCAGTCGGCCATGTTCTGTATCTAGGGCGAAGGGCACCATGGACACAAAAGGCAGGCCTTGGTTCGTTAGGGTGCCGAATGAAGCCAGTCGCTGCTGTTGCAGCAACTGGTACAGCGAATCCAAAAAAACTTGATGTGTGGACATAAGCGCTTAATGGAAAAGCCAGAGTGAGTTTACTGGTAGTGGTTAAACACCTGACGCAGGTAGGCGAGGAAGGTTTCATCATCACACATGGTTTTACCTGCAGAGTCAGACAGTTTTGCGGTAGACGCACCGTTGCAGCTGACCAGTTTCATAACGATGTTCAGGGGCTGTGTGCCCATGTCGTTGGTGAGGCTGGTGCCTATACCAAAACCAACCTGTATGCGGCTACCGAAGTATCTATACAGTTCAATGGCGCTGTCTATAGTCAGGCCATCCGAAAATACCAGACGTTTAGATTTAGGGTCTATACGCAGTTTTCGGTAGTGCTGGATGGCCAGGTCGCCCCACCAGTATGGATCGCCAGAGTCATGGCGCAAACCATCAAACAGTTTGGCGAAATACAGGTCGAAATCGTTGAGGAAGGCTTGCATGCCTACGGTGTCAGTCAGGGCTATACCCAAGTCACCACGGTATTCTTGTACCCAGTCTTCCATAGCGGCTTTTTGAAAGTCGCGTAAGCGCACGGAACCAAAAGCTTGGAAGGATTGGAAGTATTCGTGTGCCATGGTGCCGATGGGCACCAAGTTGTGTTTTCTGGCTAAGTAAACGTTAGAGGTACCTTTGAAGAACTCAGGTACTTGGCGAGCCAAGGTGCCGATGACTTCATCGTGCCACGCAGCACTGTAGCGTCTACGTAGACCAAAATCCGATACGTCGAAACTGAAGGTTTCTTGTTTTTCTTGGCCGAAGCGTTTCAGGCGTTGGATTTTGTCTGCCAGACGTTGGCGGCCTTCGGTCAGCAGTGTCAGCGGATCAAAGCGTCTGAAGTACAGCTCGTTTACGATGGCGAGCACAAAAATCTCGAAGCCCATTACGTGTACTTGTGGGCCTTCGGCAATGATGATCAGGCGTTCGCCATCGGTTTCTACGCGTATAAAACGGCGTTGGAAACGGAATAGCGATAGGAAGTCGATGAAGTCAGACTTCAAGTAGCGCAGTTGGCTCAGGTAGTCTAATTCTTCTTGGCTGAAGTGCAGGCTGCACAGGTGATTCAGTTGTGCCTCTACTTCTTCTGCCAGCTCAGCCATAGGATAGGCAGTCTGGTTACGGCACAAGAACTCGTAGCGTGCTTGAGTGGCTGGATGGCGATGCAGCATGGCCTGCCACATCGTAAATTTGTAGAGATCAGTTTCCAGTAACGACGTAATTACTGGAGAAAACGGGACATTCATCGTGAACTACACACCAAATGCATCATGCAGAGAACTACAGTCTACCTGCATTTCTCTGCATAATGCTCATTTTGTGCATAATTTCCCAGAAAACTCACAACGGCTATTCTGGGAAAGGATGTGATTACACCAGTACGCGTTCAATACCGCCGTTATTGGCCGATTTTACGTAGTTAGGCAGCCAGTCTGCACCCAAAATGTGCTTGGCCATTTCTACTACGATGTAGTCAGCTTCTACGCCAGTGTCGTCTTGGTAACGGGACAAACCTTGTAGACACGATGGACAGGAGGTCAGCATTTTGACTTCGCCACTAAAACCGTCAGCACGGATGCTGTCTTGGTTTTTCTGCAATTCTTCCTGTTTGCGGAAACGGATCTGGGTAGAAATGTCAGGGCGGGTGACCGCTAAGGTACCCGACTCACCGCAACATCTGTCGCTCTTGATGGTTTGATCGCCCACCAAGGCTTTGACGGTTTTCATTGGGTCCTGACGTTTCATTGGGGTATGGCAAGGATCGTGGTACATGTAACGTGTACCGTTGATACCTTCTAGCTGAATACCTTTTTCCAGCAAGAACTCGTGAATATCAATCAGGCGGCAGCCAGGGAAGATGTTCTCGAATTCATACATGGAGAGCTGGTCGTAACAGGTACCACAGCTAACAACGACCGTTTTGATATCCAAGTAGTTCAGCGTGGTGGCCATACGGTGGAACAGCACGCGGTTATCGGTAATCATCTGGTCGGCTTTGTCTTTCTGGCCGCTACCACGTTGTGGGTAACCACAGCACAAGTAACCAGGAGGCAATACGGTTTGTACACCAGCGTGCCACAGCATAGCTTGGGTAGCCAAACCTACTTGTGAGAACAGACGTTCAGAACCACAGCCAGGGAAGTAAAACACCGCTTCGCTATCAGCGCTGGTGGCTGGGTTGCGAATAATAGGTACGTAGTCGGCATCCTCAATGTCCAAGAGTTTACGTGCAGTTTGCTTAGGCAAACCACCGGGCATTTTCTTGTTCACAAAGTGGATGACTTGTTCGCGAATGCTAGGCTTAGTTACCGAGGCTGGAGGTGCTTCGGTTTGTTTGTGTGCCGCACTGCTGAGCAAGTTGTTCGCCATGCGTTGGGCTTTGTAGCCTACTTCCAAGACTTTACGTGTGGTGTTGATCACGCGAGGGTCTTTGGCGTTCAGGAAGAACATGGCGGCCGATGAACCGGGGTTGGACGATTTCTTGCCCATGCGGTTCAACAAGGCGCGCATTGCCATGGTGACGTCACCAAAGTCGATGTCTACCGGACAGGGGGTAAAACATTTGTGGCACAGCGTACAGTGGTCAGCTACGCCTTCAAAGTCTTCCCAGTGTTTTAGGCTAATACCGCGACGCGTTTGCTCTTCGTACAAGAAGGCTTCGATCAGCAGTGATGTGGCCAGAATCTTATTGCGTGGGGAGTACAGCAAGTTGGCGCGTGGCACGTGGGTGGCACAGACCGGCTTACATTTACCGCAACGCAAACAGTCTTTGATCGCGTGGGAAATCGAACTAATTTCGCTACGCTGCATAATCAGCGACTCGTAACCCAGCAGGTTGAAGCTAGGCGTCCACGCACGACTCAAATCAGCACCTGGCATCAGTTTGCCAGCGTTGAAGTGGTTTTGCGGGTCTATACGACGTTTGTAATCTTGGAAGGGTTGCAGTTCTTCTTGTGTTAAGAACTCGTACTTAGTCAGGCCAATACCGTGCTCACCAGAAATCACACCATCCAGACGGCGGGCGATTTGCATAATGCGCTCTACGGTTTCATTGGCCTCTTGCAACATACCGTAGTCGTCAGAGTTGACCGGAATGTTGGTGTGTACGTTACCGTCACCAGCGTGCATGTGCAGAGCCACAAACACACGGCTTTTCAGTACTTTGTCGTGAATGGCTTGTAGTTCAGCCAATACCGCTGCACAGTCAGCGCCTGGGAAGTGTTCTTCCAAGCGCGAGCGCACTTCGGTTTTCCACGAGATACGCAGCGTGTGGTCTTGCAGCATTTCTACAATGCGTACATCGGGTTGAGCAGCAATACGTTCTTGCAAGGCAGGGATTACCGCCTCCAAGCCATGGGTACGCAAGGTATCCAGTTGCTCGGCAACAGCTGCATCCAGATTTTGCAGCATCCAGCTCCAGCGCTCACGCACGGATTGCAGGGTGGCCAACGCATCGTGCCTACGGTTTTCCAGTACCTCTTCGCGGGTGTGATCTGCATCGGCTGGGTCGGCCAGTTTGCCGATGGGCAAATCACCTTGCAGGAACTCTTCTAGAGAATCCAGCAAACGCAGTTTGTTGCGTGTGGACAGCTCAATATTGATGCGTTCGATTTCGTCGGTGTACTCGCCCATACGGTTGAGTGGAATCACGACGTCTTCGTTGATCTTGAAGGCGTTAGTGTGACGGGCAATCGCCGCAGTGCGGGAGCGGTCCAGCCAGAAGCGCTTACGGGCTTCAGGGCTAACAGCTACGAAACCTTCACCGTGACGGCTGTTGGCAATACGAACTACTTCACTAGCAGCGTGAGCAACGGCATCGGCATCATCACCTACGATATCGCCAATCAGAACCATTTTGGGCAGTACGCCGCGCTTGCTCTTGGTGGCATAGCCTACCGCGCGCAGATAACGTTCATCTAAGTGTTCCAGGCCTGCCAATAGTGCGCCGCGTTCTTTACCGTCGGTGTCTAGGTAGTTCTTCACTTCGACAATGGAAGGCACAGCATTACGCGCGCTGCCGAAGAACTCCATACAGACGGTACGGGTGTGTTCAGGCATGCGGTGCAAAATCCAGCGTGCAGAGGTAATTAGGCCATCACAGCCTTCTTTTTGCACACCGGGTAAGCCGGACAAGAATTTGTCGGTAACGTCTTTGCCCAAACCTACTTTACGGAAAGACTGGCCTTTGATGCGCAGGGTTTCGCTGCGTAGCAGTTTAGCGCCGGGTGCAAACGCACCATCAAACCATTGCAGATCGAAAACCGCTTCGTCTACTTCGTGGATTTTGCCCAGATTGTGATTAACACGGGTAACTTCTAACCAGTTACCTTCTGGGTCTACCATGCGCCACCAAGCGAGGTTATCCAGTGCAGTACCCCAGAGCACGGCTTTCTTACCGCCGGCGTTCATGGCAACGTTACCGCCCACACAGGAGGCATCAATAGACGTAGGGTCAACCGCAAATACACGGCCTGCTGCCGTCGCGGCATCAGCTACACGGCGAGTCACTACACCAGCACCGGACAAAATTGTGTGTACAGGCGTGTCTAGGCCGGGCATGGCAATGGCCTCAACAGGGCCAAGCGCTTCTAATTTCTCAGTGTTGATCACCGCAGAGCGAGGGCTAAGCGGAATAGCACCACCGGTGTATCCAGTACCACCCCCTCTAGGGATGATGGTCAGACCCAACTCCATACAGGCACGTACCAACGCAGCCATTTCAGCTTCATGGTCAGGGGTCAGTACAACAAAGGGGTATTCCACACGCCAGTCGGTGGCATCAGTCACATGGGAAACACGGGACAAACCATCGAACTTAATGTTGTCAGCCGCCGTGATGGCGCCTAGGCGTTTCACCGTGCGCTGACGTAAGTCACGCATGGTGGTGAATTCATTTTCAAATGCCGTGACAGCGTCTTTAGCGCTGTGCAGCAAAAATTGTACTTTCTGGTCGCGTTCAGCAACGTCTACATCACGGCGCTTGTCGATTTCGTTCAAGCGGTGCTGCAAGGCTTCGATTAACTGGTGCAAACGTTTTGGGTTGTGCAGCAGGTCGTCTTGCAGATAGGGGTTGCGGCGCACTACCCAGATGTCGCCTAGCACCTCAAAAAGCATCTTGGCAGAACGGCCGGTACGGCGTTCGGAACGTAGCTCGCTGAGTTTTTCCCATGCTTCATCCCCGAGTAGACGCAAAACAATTTCGCGATCGGAGTAAGAAGTGTAGTTGTAGGGGATTTCACGCAGGCGTGTATTGAGCACCGTGGAGGAATGGGCGGCAAGATACTGG
>SRSN01000118.1 GCA_004791645.1 Alcaligenaceae bacterium 429 | reverse complement strand
ATCTTCAACATTTCGCTAACATTTTTAACAACTGGTGTTAAATCAAATAGTTAGGGTATATACCTAAGTCGCAACATATTGCGACATAATACAACAGTGCTTAATAAACTCTTTTTGCTACCTACCTTGGTTATATAGATATAGAAGGATAACTAAATAAGTTTTACGTCGTTCTGCGCGCCGCATGTCATACCTAGAATCAATAGCATCACTGCCGCACTTTTTGACACTGAAACTTATGAGCACCTTCCTTTTCCCCCTCTTCACTAACCTCGCTGGGCGCGCTGTCGTTGTTGTAGGTGGCGGCGAAGTGGCATGGCGCAAAGTGCAACTGCTCGCAAAAAGTCAGGCGGTTATTACTGTTGTTGCCCCAGAGCTAAATACATCGCTGCAGCAATGGGCAGAACAAAACAAGATACAGTGGCATGCACGCCCTTATGCATCCCACGACTTAGATAACATCTGGTTAGTGATTGCCGCATCCGACGATACTGCGCTAAATACGCTAGTCTCGCATGAGGCAGAACAACGCCGTATTTTCGCTAACGTTGTTGATGATGCTGAACTCTCTTCATGCCAAGTACCAGCTATTGTGGACCGCGCCCCTATCACAGTCGCTATTTCTTCTGCCGGCGCTGCACCCATGGTGGCCCGACGCATACGCGCACGCATTGAAAGCAGTTTAGACCACTCTATAGGTACCTTAACTCAGCTACTACAGCGTTATAGACAAGCCATCAAACAGGCATTCCCCCAGCTAAAAGCACGACGTAGCTTTTATGATTGGGTAATGGATGGCCCCGTTGCCAATGCCATAGAAGCACAGCAAGCCACATTGGCAGCTACATTGCTAGAGAGTGCTTTAGTTTCACCCCCATCCACTAAAACAGGTGAAGTTTTACTGGTAGGCGCAGGATCCGGAGATCCTGGTTTACTCACCCAGCATGCACTACGTGCACTGAACCAAGCCGATGTTATTCTCTATGACCGTTTGGTAGACCCCGCTATTTTGGAACTAGCTCGACGCGATGCCTTACAACTATCGGTAGGTAAGCAAGTCGGTGAAGATCACCATGCCACTCAACATCGCATCCATCAACTCATGTTGGAACATGCCCAACAAGGCCACACGGTAGTGCGTTTAAAGGGAGGAGATGCCTTTATCTTCGGACGTGGAGGTGAAGAGCTAGAGTTTCTGCGTGCCCATCAGATTCCCTATAAAGTTATCCCTGGAATTACAGCCGCATTAGCATGCGCCGCCTACAGTGGCATACCTCTTACACATAGAGATTACGCACAATCTGTACAGCTCATCACCGCTCACCGTAAAGATGACTCACCAATAGAAAACTGGCATGCGCTCAGTGATCCCACACAAACCGTTGTGGTGTACATGGGTTTACAGCAAATTCTGCACTTCATCACGCGTTTGCAAGCCGCTGGACGTGCGGCTGATACGCCTTGTGCTCTAATTGAAAACGGCTCACGCCCGGAACAACGCACGTTACTGAGCCGCATTGACTCGTTGGCACATTATGCCGGGCAACATCACTTTACATCGCCTTCGCTATTAATTATTGGTTCTGTATGTTCTCTAGCCCCTACCCTGCATTGGTATGGCGAGCAGATCAACATGCTAGAAGACACTACAGACACCGCACCTCTCAATCAAACACTAGAACTGCTTAGCTAAACTACAACGACCCAGAGTAAAAAGCCACATGTTCCACGACAGGCAAAAGACCTTTTGCTACTCTGCTAGTTTAGTTAATGGAAAGTGACCCTTTTGTCATGGAATACTCGACGCAGTTCTATGTGATATTTGTTGCGGCTGTTGCCGTAGCAGGTGTGGTAGCCGGTCTGATTGCTGGACTATTAGGGGTAGGCGGGGGACTAGTATTAGTACCTGTGCTGTTCTACCTATTTCACCAAATGGGCGTTGACCCATCTGTAGCCCTACACGTTGCCATCGGTACCTCGCTGGCTACCATTATTGCTACAGCAGTCTCCTCATCTCGCGCACACTACAAAAAAGGTGGCGTAGATACCGAGCTGCTAAAACACTGGGCTCCTTGGTTAGTGATAGGCGCATTGATCGCCATGAGCTTATTTAGCTCCATTAAATCCGCAGAGTTGGGCATCATTTTCTCGGTAATGACCTTTTCCATTGCTATGTACATGCTGTTTGGTTCATCACGTAAAAACCCCGATGACTCAATCGGCAATATGCCACAAGGCCCTATACGTTGGATTACGGGTCTTTTAGTTGCCGGGTTATCCACCATCATGGGGATAGGCGGTGGCAGCCTAACTGTGCCACTACTCAGCTACTTCAAATACCCTATGCGTAAAGCTGTGGGTACATCAGCGGCTGTCGGCTTACTGATTTCTTTGCCAGGTGCCATTGGTGCCGTATTAGCTGGTTTAGGACAGGAAAACCTACCTCCTTTTAGCGTGGGCTATGTCAATATTGTCGCCTTCGCTATTTTGATTCCTATCACCGCATTTGTAGCTCCTTACGGCGCCAGATTAGCCCACAGCGTAAACCCTCGGTATCTGCGTTATGCCTTCGCAGCATTCTTGCTCTTCAACGCTTGCAATATGCTCTACACCGCTGTCGCATCCTGATCACACAAAAAGAGACCAACTGTATAGTTGGTCTCTTTTTTAGTTAGTGTTTATACCAATAAACCCTGCTCAGTTACAAAGATAGCCGCTAATAGATACCAATCAGATAAATAATTACCATTTGGTCTCTTAATAAGGTGTATTGGTCATGGAGTTCTCAGTAGAAACCATGCTGTACTTTGCTCTGGCAATTGCCGGTGCAGGTGTAGCGGCCGGTTTGATTGCTGGTTTATTAGGTGTAGGCGGCGGCATCGTCTTAGTGCCAGTGCTGTTTTATCTGTTCACGCTAATGGGATTAGATGACAACGTGCGTATGCATATGGCAGTAGGTACGTCGCTATCCACTGTAGTGGCCACAGCATTATCCTCATCCCGAGCGCACTATGCCAAAGGCGCAATTGATGTACCCTTACTACGTAGTTGGGGGCCAGCCCTGTTAATAGGGGCCATCATAGGCATGATGCTATTCAGCATGCTTAAGTCCTCCTATCTGACATTGATCTTTGCTGTCATGACCTTGCTCGTAGCACTGTACATGTTGTTTGGCCCCAACCGTCAAGATACCGATACAGGTCAATTGCCCAGCGGTTTCTTACGTGCTGTCTATGGTGTACTCGTAGGAGGGCTGTCATCCATTATGGGGATTGGTGGCGGCACACTCAGTGTGCCTCTCCTGACACTTTACCGCTACCCCATGCGCCGCGCAGTGGGCACAGCGGCCGCCATTGGTTTGATTATTGCAATCCCGGGAACTATTGGTGCATTTATTGCAGGAATAGGATCCCCCGGACGGCCACCTTTCAGTGTAGGCTATGTCAACGTTTTGGCTTTTTTACTCTTAATACCCATTACTGGTTTTATGGCTACCATCGGAGCCCGTATTGCGCACAGCATTAATCCTCGCTACCTTCGTATAGCGTTTGCGCTTTTCCTGATCTTTAATGCTAGCAATATGCTATACACTGCATTCCGTCATTAATCGCTTACATCCATGACATCTACTTCCCCTCTACTTACGGGTCGTTCCGCACATGTTCTGCAGTCTTTACGCCAAATGTTGGAAAGCGCAAGCTACCAGCCAGGCAGTAAGCTACCGCCTGAGCGCGAGTTGGCCACGGCCCTAACAGCCAGCCGTCGAGTATTACGCCAGGCATTGGACATTTTGGAACAAGAGGGGCGTTTGGAGCGCGTGCCAGGGCGCGGTACTGTGGTCTTAGCACCGCGCATGCCTTTGCACTCGCTAGAAAGCCTAACGCAACACACCAGCCCTATCGAACTGATGGATGCACGTTTTGTGTTAGAGCCAGCTATTGCTGCAGCTGCTGCTGTACATGCGAGTTCACATGACTTAGACACCCTTGCACACTGCTTTGAGCAAACCAAACAAGTACGCTCACATGCAGAATGGGAGCAGTGGGATAGTGCACTGCATAAAGCCTTAGGCTTAGCCACTCACAATAAGCTACTGGTGCATTTCTACGATGTACTGACACAAGCACGAGCACAAACCGAATGGGGTCGCTTACGTCGCCATGTGCTCACTCCTGAAATACGTGCTCGTTATACAGAGCAACATTCACGTATTTTAAATGCCGTACGTGAACGATCCCCTGAAGAAGCAGCACAAGCTATGCGTGAGCATTTAAGCTTAGTGCGTCGCACACTGCAAGAACAGCTAGAAGCTACAGCACCTATTATTCGCTCAGAGGAAGAGTAACTTAGATCGATATCTAGAGATAACACTACTAGAAACGCCTGATGGATATTCATCAGGCGTTTTGTTTTTGGATTATGTGTCTGATATGAACGTACTCAAGAAGCAGTGCAATGACGATAGCCACAACTCTGCATATAAATGAACCTATCAGCCAAATAACCCAAGCATTCTTCATATCTTGTCTCTGCTAGCTGCATCCAAAGAAAAATGAATAGGTGGATCTACAGAGAGGTAGCCCACGTTAAATAGAAGCTGCCGCTACACACTGCCTTCTAAGCTGAAGGCTATCGATGCTGATCATTCCTGCTCAATAGAATACATACAACCAAAGGCTCTGCCCTAGCTGTTAGACCTCGAGCTACAAGAGCTATAGATAATCCGTAAAGAGCCAAATACAGCAGAAGACATGCAGGTAGAGGGAATAGGAGCCCGCTTCTCAGTGGTAGGAAGCAGGCATTACACGATAAATAGTAGAGCTCACTGATTCTATCCTTAGTAAAAGCGAAGAAAAACAGGCCGTGTAAGCCGCTTACTTGAGCAATACATAACGATAAAACGTCTACCTTAAGGGGAAAATAGAGAGGAGTTCGTGTTCGATATGGCTGTTTTTCTTCCCGTATGGAGCGAATCTCACCTCTTTTCTTGTGTTTTTGCCGATATCCGAGCTGCAAAATAGCTCTAAAGTACCCACATAGAGTCCTTGAACAGCCCGTAATTGGTCTTCGGCAGAGGGTTGTGTTTTGTCCAGACGTAAAAAAGCCCCGCATCGGTTGGATGCGGGGCTTTTGGTGTAAGAGCCTGACGATGACCTACTTTCACACACGAATATGCACTATCATCGGCGCGAAGGCGTTTCACGGTCCTGTTCGGAATGGAAAAGGGGTGGTTCCACCTTGCTATGGTCGTCAAGCGTAACTGGCTTGCTCACATGCTTCACACGAAGCATGTCAACTAAATCTGGAATTAGCACAACTACATCAACAGTATGATGCAGTGTTTCATGTTTGGGATTGCGTTATTGTACTGCTAAATTTGTTTGAACGACACTTAAAACTTATAACCTTAAGAGTTATAGGATCAAGCCGCACGGGCAATTAGTACTGGTTAGCTACGTGCATTACTGCACTTCCACACCCAGCCTATCAACGTCCTGGTCTAGAACGACCCTTTAGGGGAATCAAGTTCCCGGGATACCTAATCTTCAGACGAGTTTCCCGCTTAGATGCCTTCAGCGGTTATCTCTTCCGTACTTAGCTACTCGGCAATGCCATTGGCATGACAACCGATACACCAGCGGTACGTCCACTCCGGTCCTCTCGTACTAGGAGCAGGCTCCGTCAAGTATCCAACGCCCACGGCAGATAGGGACCAAACTGTCTCACGACGTTTTAAACCCAACTCACGTACCTCTTTAAATGGCGAACAGCCATACCCTTGGGACCGGCTACAGCCCCAGGATGAGATGAGTCGACATCGAGGTGCCAAACACCGCCGTCGATATGAACTCTTGGGCGGTATCAGCCTGTTATCCCCAGAGTACCTTTTATCCGTTGAGCGATGGCCCTTCCATACAGAACCACCGGATCACTATGTCCTACTTTCGTACCTGTTCGACTTGTCAGTCTCACAGTCAAGCACGCTTATGCCATTGCACTATCAAGACGATTTCCGACCGTCTCTAGCGTACCTTCGAACTCCTCCGTTACACTTTAGGAGGAGACCGCCCCAGTCAAACTGCCCACCATGCACGGTCCCCGATCCCGATAAGGGACCTAGGTTAGAACCATAAACAGACCAGGGTGGTATTTCAAGGTTGACTCCACGCGAACTAGCGTCCACGCTTCAACGTCTCCCACCTATCCTACACAGGCCGGTTCACAATCCAATGCAAAGCTACAGTAAAGGTTCATGGGGTCTTTCCGTCTAGCCGCGGGTAGATTGCATCATCACAACCACTTCAACTTCGCTGAGTCTCAGGAGGAGACAGTGTGGCCATCGTTACGCCATTCGTGCAGGTCGGAACTTACCCGACAAGGAATTTCGCTACCTTAGGACCGTTATAGTTACGGCCGCCGTTTACCGGGGCTTCGATCAAGAGCTTGCACCCCATCACTTAACCTTCCGGCACCGGGCAGGCGTCACACCCTATACGTCCACTTTCGTGTTTGCAGAGTGCTGTGTTTTTAATAAACAGTCGCAGCCACCGATTCACTGCGGCCCTTTCATGCTTTGCGCGCAGGCGCATCACACTACCGGGGCATACCTTCTCCCGAAGTTACGGTATTAATTTGCCGAGTTCCTTCTCCTGAGTTCTCTCAAGCGCCTTGGAATATTCATCCCGTCCACCTGTGTCGGTTTGCGGTACGGTCTTGTAAAGCTGAAGCTTAGAGGCTTTTCTTGGGACCACTTCCAATCAGTTTAGAGCCGTAGCTCTATCCAGTGACATCCTTGAATTACGCGCCCGGATTTGCCTAAGCGCCTTCTTCGATGCCCCAACGGAGATATCCAACACTCCGATGACCTTCTGCAATCCGTCCCCCCATCGCACTTTACAACGGTGCGGGAATATTAACCCGCTTCCCATCAGCTACGCATCTCTGCCTCACCTTAGGGGCCGACTCACCCTGCGCCGATGAACGTTGCGCAGGAAACCTTGGACTTACGGCGAGGGGGCTTTTCACCCCCTTTATCGCTACTCATGTCAGCATTCTCACTTCTGATACCTCCAGCATTCCTTACGGAACACCTTCGCAGGCCTACAGAACGCTCTCCTACCACGCACAGTAAACTGTGCATCCGCAGCTTCGGTAACTGGCTTAGCCCCGTTACATCTTCCGCGCAGGACGACTCGATCAGTGAGCTATTACGCTTTCTTTAAAGGGTGGCTGCTTCTAAGCCAACCTCCTGACTGTCTATGCCTTCCCACTTCGTTTCCCACTTAGCCCGTTTTAGGGACCTTAGCTGGCGGTCTGGGTTGTTTCCCTCTTGAGTCCGGACGTTAGCACCCGGTGCTCTGTCTCCCGTACTGTACTTGTTGGTATTCGGAGTTTGCCATGGTTTGGTAAGTCGCTATGACCCCCTAGCCAAAACAGTGCTCTACCCCCAACAGTAATATACGAGGCACTACCTAAATAGTTTTCGGAGAGAACCAGCTATCTCCAGGCTTGTTTAGCCTTTCACTCCAATCCACAGTTCATCCCCTAATTTTTCAACATTAGTGGGTTCGGTCCTCCAGCACGTGTTACCGTGCCTTCAACCTGACCATGGATAGATCGCCTGGTTTCGGGTCTACACCCAGCGACTGAATCGCCCTATTCGGACTCGCTTTCGCTACGCCTCCCCTATTCGGTTAAGCTTGCCACTGAATGTAAGTCGCTGACCCATTATACAAAAGGTACGCAGTCACACCACAAGGGTGCTCCTACTGTTTGTATGCATGCGGTTTCAGGATCTATTTCACTCCCCTTCCGGGGTTCTTTTCGCCTTTCCCTCACGGTACTGGTTCACTATCGGTCGATCACGAGTATTTAGCCTTGGAGGATGGTCCCCCCATATTCAGACAGGATTTCACGTGTCCCGCCCTACTTATCTAACGCCTAGTACCACCGATTTGATTTCGCTTACGGGACTATCACCCACTACGGTAAAACTTTCCATTTTTTTCAGCTATCAAATCGACTATCACGTTAAGGCTGGTCCGGTTTCGCTCGCCACTACTTCCGGAATCTCGGTTGATTTCTTTTCCTCAGGTTACTTAGATGGTTCAGTTCACCTGGTTCGCTTCGCTACACCTATGTATTCAGTGTAGGATACAGTATTGCTACTGTGGGTTTCCCCATTCGGACATCTACGGATCAAAGCTTGTTTGTCAGCTCCCCGTAGCTTTTCGCAGACTACCACGTCCTTCATCGCCTGTGATCGCCAAGGCATCCGCCGCATGCACTTATTCGCTTGATCCTATAACACTTAAGGCTACAGGATTATGAGTTTTAGCAATTGTGCCGTTCATCAAGTTTGCTTGGATTCGATTTGACTCGAATTCAAAAAAGAACTTTGTTTGAACAAAATTGTTGATTTGCAATCACAACCCGTCTATTCATACAGCCAACAATTAAGTTGGTGTATACATGAATACACTTCGTTGTGCTTTTTCCAGATTGTTAAAGAACATAACCAGCGATGAGCTTTATCAGCCCAACGAGTAACACTGTCATAAACAATGCTATTCGTTAAACTGTCAGTACCCAAGCAACTCGACGTTTCAAGTTGCGCTTCACTGTGCTTCATGACCAAACTTCAAATCACCACCGCAAAAATCTTGGTGGAGGATGACGGGATCGAACCGACGACCCCCTGCTTGCAAAGCAGGTGCTCTCCCAGCTGAGCTAATCCCCCGTGGTATTCGTGGTGGGTCAAGTTGGAATCGAACCAACGACCCCCGCCTTATCAAGACGGTGCTCTAACCGACTGAGCTACTGACCCAATTCGTTACTGCTTCGTTGGTGACTACCTTGGTCATGAACTTTTCTAACAGCCAATAAGTGTGGACGCTTTCGCTTTGTGAACCTTCGCTCTTAAAGGAGGTGATCCAGCCGCACCTTCCGATACGGCTACCTTGTTACGACTTCACCCCAGTCATGAATCCCACCGTGGTAAGCGTCCTCCTTACGGTTAGACTACCTACTTCTGGTGAAACCCACTTCCATGGTGTGACGGGCGGTGTGTACAAGACCCGGGAACGTATTCACCGCGGCATTCTGATCCGCGATTACTAGCGATTCCGACTTCACGCAGTCGAGTTGCAGACTGCGATCCGGACTACGATCGGGTTTATGAGATTAGCTCCCCCTCGCGGGTTGGCGACCCTCTGTCCCGACCATTGTATGACGTGTGAAGCCCTACGCATAAGGGCCATGAGGACTTGACGTCATCCCCACCTTCCTCCGGTTTGTCACCGGCAGTCTCATTAGAGTGCTCTTTCGTAGCAACTAATGACAAGGGTTGCGCTCGTTGCGGGACTTAACCCAACATCTCACGACACGAGCTGACGACAGCCATGCAGCACCTGTGTTCCAGTTCCCTTGCGGGCACTCCTAAATCTCTTCAGGATTCTAGACATGTCAAGCGTAGGTAAGGTTTTTCGCGTTGCATCGAATTAATCCACATCATCCACCGCTTGTGCGGGTCCCCGTCAATTCCTTTGAGTTTTAATCTTGCGACCGTACTCCCCAGGCGGTCAACTTCACGCGTTAGCTGCGCTACTAAGGCCTAACGGCCCCAACAGCTAGTTGACATCGTTTAGGGCGTGGACTACCAGGGTATCTAATCCTGTTTGCTCCCCACGCTTTCGTACCTGAGCGTCAGTATTATCCCAGGGGGCTGCCTTCGCCATCGGTATTCCTCCACATCTCTACGCATTTCACTGCTACACGTGGAATTCTACCCCCCTCTGACATACTCTAGCTAGGTAGTTAAAAATGCAGTTCCAAGGTTGAGCCCTGGGATTTCACATCTTTCTTTCCTAGCCGCCTGCGTACCCTTTACGCCCAGTAATTCCGATTAACGCTTGCACCCTACGTATTACCGCGGCTGCTGGCACGTAGTTAGCCGGTGCTTATTCTACAGGTACCGTCATCTACAGAGGTTATTAGCCTCTATCATTTCTTCCCTGTCAAAAGTGCTTTACAACCCGAAGGCCTTCATCACACACGCGGGATGGCTGGATCAGGGTTTCCCCCATTGTCCAAAATTCCCCACTGCTGCCTCCCGTAGGAGTCTGGGCCGTGTCTCAGTCCCAGTGTGGCTGGTCGTCCTCTCAAACCAGCTACGGATCGTCGCCTTGGTAGGCCTTTACCCCACCAACTAGCTAATCCGATATCGGCCGCTCCAATAGTGAGAGGTCTTGCGATCCCCCCCTTTCCCCCGTAGGGCGTATGCGGTATTAGCCACTCTTTCGAGTAGTTATCCCCCGCTACTGGGCACGTTCCGATACATTACTCACCCGTCCGCCACTCGCCACCAAGAGAGCAAGCTCTCTCGTGCTGCCGTTCGACTTGCATGTGTAAAGCATCCCGCTAGCGTTCAATCTGAGCCAGGATCAAACTCTTCAGTTTAATCT
>SRSN01000117.1 GCA_004791645.1 Alcaligenaceae bacterium 429 | reverse complement strand
GTCTGCCACTACTTGGCTGTTTGAAGAGACAGACGGAATATGGCAAAACATAAGAACAACCATACCCCTACTAAAATTCGTTTCTCCTGGAATGATCCGTTCATAAGAGGGATCATCTACCAGGTCATCATTATTGGTTTGCTGGCCTTTGGCGTGTGGTACTTGGTTAGCAACACCTTGCACAACTTAGCTGTGCGCAATATCTCTACCGGCTTTGATTTTTTAAATCGCGAGGCGGGTTTTGGTATTGGTGAGATGAGCATCGACTATCAGCCTTCCGATACTTACGGGCGCGCGATAGTGGTGGGCTTGATTAATACGCTAAAAGTGTCGGTGATAGGCATTGTGCTTGCCACTATCTTGGGCACGTTATTGGGTATTGCGAGGCTTTCCAGTAACTGGCTAGTCAAGAAAGTCGCAGCGGTGTATGTAGAAGTGATGCGTAACGTACCGCTATTGTTGCAACTGTTCTTCTGGTACGCCTTAATCATTGAATCTTTACCGCGCCCTAAAGATGCGTATATGCCTTTGCCTGGGGTGTTCATGTCTAATCGCGGCCTGCAAGTGCCGACGCTAGAGGGTAATGCGTGGAGCTGGATCGTAGGCGGGTTGGCAATAGCGATTGTGTTGAGCGTGCTGTTTGCGCATTGGGCTAGAAAGCGCCAAGAGCAAACAGGTAGCATGCCACCTGTATTGCGGGTGAGTGGGCTATTAATTGTGATCGTGCCAGCATTACTGCTGTGGATAAGTGGCGAAGGCTTGCACCTTAGCTTTCCTGAGTTGCGCGGGTTGAATTTCAGAGGCGGTACTTCCTTAAGCCCAGAGTTTGCAGCGTTGCTGCTGGGGTTGGTGGTGTATACCTCGGCCTTTATTGCTGAAGTGGTGCGTTCGGGTATCCAAGCCGTAAGCAAAGGGCAGTGGGAAGCCGCCGAGTCTATAGGTTTGTCACGTAGCCTTACTTTGCGATTAGTAATTTTGCCGCAGTCGTTACGGGTCATCATTCCGCCCATGACTAGCCAGTACCTGAACTTAACGAAAAACAGTTCATTGGCGGTGGCAATTGGCTATCCCGACATTGTTTCGGTGGTCAACACCACCTTGAACCAAACTGGGCAGGCCATTGAAGGTATCTTGATTATTATGGCGGCCTATCTGACCGTGAGTTTGTCCATTTCTGTATTCATGAACTGGTATAACCGGCGTCTAGCCTTGGTGGAGCGCTAATCATGAGTACTAAACCTGTATCAACAGTACTGGCTCCTCCGCGCCAACAAGTGGGCGTGTCGGGGTGGTTGCGTCAAAATCTGTTCTCCACACCGCTTAATACCTTATTGACGGTGTTAGTGGCATGGCTGTTATTGATGTCTATTCCTGCTTTAGTAGAGTGGGGACTAATCAATGCCGATTTCACGGCAACATCTGCGCAAGAATGTAGAGAAGTCACGGGAGCCTGTTGGGCATTCATCGTAGAAAAACACCGTTTAATTCTGTTTGGTGTGTACCCCTTTGATGAGCAGTGGCGTCCTTTATTGGCATCGCTAGTGTTGATACTCATGCTGGTGTTGAGCTGCTTACGCCGTTTCTGGAATGCCTGGATGGCTGTGATTTGGACCATAGGCCTAACCGGTTTTGGTGTACTCATGTGGGGTGGCATCTTTGGCTTGAGCTATGTGGATAACAGTCGATGGGGTGGTTTGCCCTTAACGTTGATGTTATCTACCTTCGGTATCGCATTTGCTTTCCCGTTAGGTGTATTGCTGGCTCTAGGCAGACGCTCTCATTTGCCAGCAGTCAAAGCCGTATCGGTGATTTATATTGAGCTAATTCGTGGTGTACCGCTGATCAGCTTGCTATTTATGTCGTCGGTGATGTTGCCGCTGTTCTTACCAGAGGGTTTCAGCATCGATAAGTTATTACGTGCGCAAATTGCCATCATCTTATTTGCTGCTGCGTATATCGCTGAAACCGTGCGTGGTGGCTTGCAGGCCGTCCCTAAAGGGCAGTACGAGGGGGCGGAGTCCATCGGTTTGAACTACTGGCAAACCATGCGCAAAATTGTGCTGCCACAAGCGTTGAAAATCGTCATTCCACCCTTGGTGAGTATCTTTATTTCCTTATTCAAAGATACGTCGCTGGTGGTCATTATCGGGATTTTCGACCTCACACAAGCGGCTAAAGTTGCTTTGGCCGATGCGGCGTGGCGAGGGTATAGCACCGAAGCCTACCTGTTTATCGCCGCTATTTATTTTGTGTTCTGCTACAGCATTTCCCGTTATAGTCAGTCACTAGAAAAAAGTCTGAATTATGGACAGCGCTCCTAAGCAAAACGTCCAGTCCCCACGTTGATCTTGGGTTGAGAAGGAGTTCTTTATGGCAGAGCAAGCCATCATTCGTCTGGAAAACGTACACAAGTGGTACGGTGAGTTTCATGTGTTGCGGGACATTAATCTGCAAGTAGCTAAAGGTGAACGTATTGTGATCTGTGGCCCGTCGGGCTCAGGAAAGTCTACCTTGATCCGCTGCATTAACCGTTTGGAAGAGCACCAACGTGGGCATATCTACGTTGATAACATGGAGCTTACCAACAACCTCAAGCAGATAGACGCCGTCCGACGCGAAGTAGGGATGGTGTTTCAGCACTTCAACCTATTTCCGCATTTAACCGTACTGGAAAATCTAACCCTAGGCCCAGTGTGGGTGCTGAAGCAGCCCAAAGCAGAGGCCGAAGCCAAAGCACTAGAATATTTGGATAGGGTGCGTATTTTGGAACAGGCCAACAAATACCCAGGGCAACTGTCGGGTGGTCAGCAACAGCGCGTGGCCATTGCTAGATCGTTGTGTATGAATCCTAAAATCATGCTCTTTGATGAGCCTACCTCGGCACTGGATCCAGAAATGGTGAAAGAGGTGTTGGACGTGATGACCGGTTTGGCTGAGTCCGGCATGACTATGCTATGTGTGACCCACGAAATGGGCTTTGCGCGCAAAGTGGCTGATCGCGTGATCTTTATGGATCAGGGTGAAATCATCGAAGCCAACACGCCAGATCGTTTCTTTGATCACCCAGATAACCCACGTACAAAAGAGTTCCTAAGCCAGATTCTGCACTAAATAGGGCGGACAGCACTAATTTGTCAAAATTGGTGAATCAACTGGTGTGTACTGTATAACTTACAGATAATACATAACTGTTAGATACCGTTACAGCATGTCCGTACTCTATACCGGGAACCGGTAGTTTTTCTAGGAATAATACTTATGAAAACCTCTTTAAAACTCAACAGGCTAGTGGCATGCATAGGCGCAGCAGCAGTGATGACTGGCTGTGCAAGTATGGAAGGTAAAGGCGGCGATACCGCAATGGGTTCTGGTATTGGCGCAGCGATTGGTGCTGGGTTAGGGGTATTGATTGGCGATAGTACAGAGGGCGCGTTGATAGGCGCAGGTATTGGTGCAGTCGCTGGTGGTATCGTGGGTTATAACTGGTCGGCCATTAAAAACGATGTAGAGAAGTCCGGTGCTAGTGACCTGGGCGTAGCGGTGACCGAGATGCCAGATGGCACCTTGCGAGTACACATTCCTAGCAACGTATCCTTTGAGTCCGGACAATACCAGCTCAAACCAGCATTGTTGCCTGTGTTGGATAGCGTGGCTCGTGCATTGATTCAGCACCCAGAATTGCGTGCTAAAGCAATTGGCTACACCGATAACACAGGCTCCTTGCAGTTGAACCAAACTCTGTCGCTGGAGCGTGCTCAAGCCGTGACAGGTTATATGGCTAACCAAGGCGTACCGCCATCACACATGATGGATGAAGGCCGTGGCCCGAATAATCCTATTGCTAGCAACGACACACCCGAAGGCCGTTCGTTGAACCGCCGTGTAGAGTTGTTCTTGTATGCAGTGAAGCCGTAACGATTTCAGAGCAGCGAGCAGCAATGAAGCCTCGGGAGACCGGGGCTTTGTTGTGTGTGGCAGAGTTTTCCTTCATCGCTTGCCAGGGTTTTTATATGGCAGCTATTGGTAGAGCGAGGCACGGATGTAATGGCTCGCGTCCTAGCTAAGGAAAGACGGTAAGCCAACCACCATTTGGGTAAGGTGGTAGTGGAGTAAGAAGCTCAGTGAATGCTGAGACTCAAACGCTACCTCCATCACACTGCTATTAACGCCTCAAGATGCTGAGCAAAATCCCCCTCTGCTCCTGCTGCATTGATGTGATCGAAATACGCATACCAGCCACTGGCTTTAATCCCTGCCAATAAAGCATCACGCGTTTGTGCATTTGGAAAACGCCAGATACCTAGAAAACGGTGCTGGCTATTCTGGTCTATGCCGGGCTCAACTTCAGTCAGCGTCAACACTTCTACGCCCATGCTGGATAACCCGCTCATTGCGCTGCCTATGTTACTTAGGAAATCTTGGCGCTGTTCTGACGTTAACGCCTTCCAGCTTGCATTAGGCGTGTAGAGCTCTACAAGATAGTGGTGTGACATGTGATTTCCTTTATGTGAGATGTAGTGTGGTGAGTAGCTGGTGGAGACTAATAGAAAGGCAGTTAAGCCATAGTCTGAATGTATTATGTCGCCATATAATATGGCAGCTAATTAATAAATTATGATTCCAAATCTTGAATAAAGCAATCTACATATACAGCACTGGCAGCACGTGGCTGTAGTGAGAGCATAAAAAAAGGGGATGAACAAAACCACACGTTCATCCCCAGCACCAACTAATTACCGCAATGTATTACGCTTTACCGAAACCACCACCACCTGGGGTTTGGATCACGAAAACATCACCGGGCTGCATCTCTGCAGAACCCGTAGCGCCAATTTCTTCTTGGCTACCATCGGTACGAATCACGTAGCTGCGGCCTACTTCACCGGATTCACCGCCCTCTAAACCAAACGGCGCTACACGGCGACGGTTAGACAAAATAGAGGCTGTCATGTTTTCTAGGAAGCGTACGCGACGCGTACCACCGTTACCGCCAGACGCTGCACCTTTACCGCCACTATTAGGACGGATGGTGAAGCTTTCCAAGAGTACTGGGAAGCGCCACTCCAACACTTCAGGGTCGGTCAGTCTGGAGTTAGTCATGTGGGTTTGCACCACGTCGGTACCATCAAAGAACTTACGCTCACCGGTTTCTGGGTGATAACGGAAGCCTGCACCTGAACCACCCGAGATAGTCTCGTAGTACTGGTGGGTATCATTACCAAAGGTGAAATTGTTCATCGTGCCTTGTGCACCTGACATCACACCTAATGCACCGTACAGTGCATCAGTAATTACCTGAGAGGTTTCCACGTTACCGGCCACTGTCGCGGCAGGAGGGTTAGGGTTCAGCATGCAACCTTGTGGGATTTTCACGGTGATAGGTTTCAGGCAGCCTGCGTTCATCGGGATGTCGTCATCTACCAGTGTGCGGAATACGTACAACACCGCAGCCATACATACAGCAGATGGGGCGTTGAAGTTGTTTTCCAGCTGTTCAGATGTACCGGTGAAATCAATCACAGCGCTACGCGTTGCGGCGTCTACTTTCACATGTACGTTAATCACCGCACCGCTGTCCATTTCATAACGGAAATGACCATCTTTCAGCACACCAATCACACGGCGAACGGCTTCTTCGGCGTTATCTTGCACGTGTTGCATGTAGGCTTGCACGACGTCTAGACCAAAGGTACCTACCATGCGGCGCAGTTCTTGCACGCCTTTTTCGTTGGCGGCGATTTGAGCACGCAAGTCGGCAATGTTCTGTTCTACGTTACGTGCAGGGTGTGGACCGCTGCCTAGCAATTCACGCAAAGCGGCTTCACGCATCAAACCGTTTTCTACCAGTTTGAAGTTGTCGATCAGCACACCTTCATCAATCACGGTACGGCTGTTTGGTGGCATGGAACCTGGGGTAATACCGCCTACGTCTGCATGGTGACCACGTGATGCGACGAAGAACAGAATGTCTTTGCCAGCAGTGTCGAACACTGGGGTGACCACGGTGATGTCGGGTAGATGAGTACCGCCGTTATACGGGTCGTTCAGTACGTAGCTGTCGCCTGGGCGCATTTTGCCACTGTTACGACGGATAACGGTTTTGATACTTTCGCCCATAGAACCTAAGTGCACGGGCATGTGCGGTGCGTTAGCAATCAGGTTGCCATCGGCATCAAACAGCGCGCACGAGAAGTCCAGACGCTCTTTAATGTTGACCGAGAATGCTGTGTTCGCAAGGGTTGCACCCATCTGTTCAGCAATAGACATGAACAGGTTGTTAAAGATCTCCAGCATCACTGGGTCTACATCGGTACCAATCGCGTTCTCACGGCGTTGTGCCACTGCACGGGTCATCAGAATTTCACCGCCGCCCAGAATTTCCAGTTGCCAGTCAGGTTCCACAATCGTGGTGCCGCTGGCATCACAAATGATGGCAGGGCCTAACAGATGGGAGCCAGGTTGCAGGTCAGCACGTTGGTAAATTGGGCACTGATGTTGTTGGTCATGTGAGAACAAGGCAGCGGTGCTGGCGGCGTTTGCGGTTTGTGCGCTGGCAGCAGGGGCTGCGGCGGCCACAGGGCTTTGCTCGGAGCTGGCACCAATGGCTTCTACCGATACGGCTTCTACGATGAGTTTTTTGTCTGGCATCAAGAAGCTGTAGCGCTGCAAGTAGCTGGCTTCAAACTCAGCTTGCATCGCTGCCAAGTCGCCGTAGTTCACCAGCAAGGCAGAGTCTGTGCCCTCGTAGCGCAGGTGAGCGCGTTGCAGCATGTTAATCCGTTGTGCTGGCACACCTTGAGCCAAGACTTCAGCGCTAGCTTGTTCAGCCAATAGTGCTAGTTGCTCTTCGTACAGCGGGATATTGGCGTCGTTCAGTTCAGCCTCTACGCTGATTTCACGCATGGCAGTAATGTCAGCCAAGCCCATGCCGTAGGCCGACAGCACACCAGCAAAGGGGTGAATCAAGACGCGGCTAATACCCAATGAGTCGGCCACCAAACACGCATGTTGACCACCTGCGCCACCGAAAGAAACCAAGGTGTAGCGGCTGACATCGTAGCCACGCTCAATGGAAATTTTCTTCACAGCGTTGGCCATATTGGCCACAGCAATATTCAAGAAGCCTTCAGCCACTTGTTCTGGCGTGTGATCACGGCCAGTGCTTTCTTTGATTTGTGCAGCAAGTTCTGTGAACTTCTGGCGCACGATATCGCGGTCCAGTGGCTGGTCAGCTTTAGGACCAAAGATGCTTGGGAAAAATTCTGGTTGAATCTTACCCAGCATGACGTTGCAGTCGGTCACGGTCAGCGGGCCACCGTTGCGGTAGGCAGCAGGGCCTGGGAAAGCACCAGCAGAGTCCGGACCCACACGCATACGCGCACCGTCAAAGTGCACAATAGAACCACCACCCGCAGCTACGGTGTGGATGTTCATCATCGGCGCACGCAAACGCACACCGGCCACAATGGTTTCAAAGGTACGCTCGAACTCGCCGTCATAGTGAGACACGTCAGTAGACGTACCACCCATGTCAAAGCCGATCAGTTGCGATGCACCTGTGGCGGCCGCTGTACGAGCCATACCGACGATACCGCCAGCAGGGCCAGACAATACGGAGTCTTTGCCTTGGAAAGAGTGTGCCGAGGTTAAACCGCCGTTGGACTGCATGAACATCAGGCGTACGCCATCTAGCTCGCTGGCAACGCGGTTCACATAACGACGCAAGATGGGGGATAAGTAGGCATCAACCACAGTGGTATCGCCCCTACCTACTAGTTTCATCAAGGGGCTGACTTCGTGGGAAACCGATACCTGACCAAAGCCCATTTCACGCGCCAATTCGGCGATGATTTGTTCGTGTTGGGTGTAGCGGTAGCCGTGCATCAGCACAATAGCCAGTGCGCGGTAGCCAGCATCGTAGGCTTCTTGTAGTTGGGCACGTACAGCGTCTTTATCTAGGGCTTTTTCAACCGTGCCGTCTGCACGAATACGCTCGTCCACTTCTACTACATGTTGGTACAGCAGTTCAGGCAAGTGGATTTGACGGTCAAAAATGCGTGGACGGGCTTGGTAACCAATACGCAGCGCATCTTTAAAGCCACGCGTAGTGAACAGTACAGTAGGTTCGCCTTTACGCTCCAACAGGGCATTGGTAGCGACCGTTGTACCCATTTTCACAGCTTCGATCTGCTCGCTAGGAATAGGGGCATCCACTGCCAAGCCCAACAGGTGTCGAATACCTGCCAGAGCGGCATCAGGGTATTGTGCTGGGTTATCAGAAAGCAATTTGTGCGTCAGCAAATGACCGTCGGGGTGGCGGGCCACGATGTCAGTAAAGGTGCCTCCACGGTCTACCCAAAATTGCCATTTAGAAGTTGGGAGCGTTGTATCTAGTGTCATACCAAGTCCTTCGTTGTAGCGTCGTAGGAATAATTCAGCGTAAGGGGGCCCGGACCCCTGTCAACAGGGGCCTAAGCATTGTTAGTAAGTTAAGGTGGCTGCCTGCCGTGTAGCAGGCAGCGGTGTTACATAGCGTTAGGCAACCACATGACAATTTCCGGGAAAATGGTGACCAGCGCGGTGGCCAAGACCAGTATCCAGAAAAACGGTAGTGCCATCTTCACCAGCTCAAACAAGTTTTTGCCGGTGATGTTTTGAATAACGAAAAGGTTGAAACCAATAGGTGGCGTAATTTGTGCCATTTCTACGGTCAGAATCAGGTAAATACCAAACCAGATAGGATCAATACCTGCAGCTAATACGGTAGGCATCAATACTGACGTGGTCAGCACGATCAGCGAAATACCATCCAAGAACGCGCCTAGCAAGATGAAGAACACAGTTAGCGCGGCGATCAAGGCGTAAGGGCTAAGGTTCAACGAGGCAATCCATGATGCTAGGTTGCTAGGCATACCTGTAAAACTCATGGCACTAGTCAGGAAGCTGGCACCGATCAAGATGAACGAAATCATGCAAGATGTACGTACAGCGCCCATCAAGCTTGCGGAAAACGATTTCCAGTTCAGCGAGCGACCTACACCAGCAATAATCAGTGAACCAATTACCCCAATAACGGCTGCTTCGGTTGCGGTAGCGATACCAGCGTAGATAGAACCGATCACACCAGCGATCAGTAGCACTACAGGTAGCAATAAGCGCAAGCGGTACAGTTTTTCGCGCAGGGTGATTTCTTCTACTTCTTTAGGAATACCACCAGGATTGCGCAGTGACCACAAGGCGATATAACCGGAGAACAGGAAGATCATCATGATGCCGGGCAAAATACCGGCAATAAACAGCTTGATGATAGAAACCTGTGCCGCCACCGCGTACACAATCATGACGATAGAAGGGGGGATCAGCAGACCCAAAGTACCTGCACCAGCCAGAGAGCCAATACTGATACCTTCATCGTAACCACGAGACTTCAACTCTGGCAGCGAAATACGGCCAATAGTGGCAGCCGTTGCAGCCGAAGACCCACTCACGGCGGCAAAAATACCGCAACCTACCGTGTTGACGTGTACCAAACGACCAGGCAGGCGTTGTAGCAATGGGCCCAACCCTTTAAACATGTCTTCTGCTAGACGAGTGCGATACAGAATCTCGCCCATCCAGATAAACAGCGGTAAGGCTGTTAACGACCAACTGGCCGCAGAATCCCACGCTTTGGTAGCGAAAATAATACCGGCAGGGCTATCGGCAAACAGCATTAAGCTGATCATGCCACAGGCAACCAGAACGATAGCAACCCATACCCCCATGCTCAAAAGCAAGAGCAAGGAGACGATGAGGATGATGGCTTGAGTTAAATCACCCATGATCAGTTATCCTCCAGTGGCTGGTTACGCAGACAGCAAACAAGCCGACGGAGCAACATGAGTGTGAAAATGCAGAGGCCTATGGGCATACCAAACTGTGGAATCCACATCGGTACGGTCACAATGCCTTGTGATACATCATTAAATAGGTAGGATTCGTAGACGAACTCCACCACGTAGTAAGACATCCAGATGCTGAAACACAGTGCTAGCAGTGTTGCTAACAGTTCATAAGGCTTATGTAGGCCTTTAGGTAAGAACTGTAGAATGAGCGTCACACGAATGTGTTCACCGCGTAGCATGGTGTAAGGCAGCGCCAGGAAAATAGACGACGCCATTGCCCATGCCGCAAACTCGTCTGAGCTGGGGATCATTTTCCCCATCATGCGGCTAATAATTTGGGCAGTGACCAAAATTCCAATGAGGCAGAGAAAGCATGCAGCGATTACGCCGCATGCTTTGGCCAAGTTTTCTAGCCATTTCATAAACAATAAGCCTGTTTAGTTACCGCGGTAGGCATCAAGGATTTTCTGCCCGTCAGGCCCGGCTTTTGCCAACCATTCGTCTGCCATTGTTGCGCCGATTTTTTGCATGTCAGCACGTACAGCATCAGGTGGTGGCAATACGGTCATGCCGTTGTCGCTTAGTGTTTTAGTCAGCGCTTCAGTGCGCTCACGGCCCATTTGCCAGCCACGTGTCTCGGCACGCTCAGAGG
>SRSN01000116.1 GCA_004791645.1 Alcaligenaceae bacterium 429 | reverse complement strand
CCTGCGTCTGACTAAAGTGTCGTTTGACGCCGGTAGCACATCTGAGCTGGACTTAAACCAAGCTACTTTGCAGTTGGAAACAGTACGTGCCGACCTAGAAGAAGCTAAGCGTAACGAAATGCAGGCATTGAATGCCTTGACGCTGTTGGTAGGTACACAGTTGCCAGAGGATCTGCCTAAAGAAAAGGCATTTGGTCACGAGCAGTTGGTCAGCAATATCCCAGTGGGTTTGCCTTCAGACTTACTGCAACGACGCCCTGATATTATCGCGGCTGAACACGTATTACGTGCGTCTAACGCTAACATTGGTGCAGCTCGTGCCGCATTCTTCCCCTCTATTTCCATCACAGGTTTGCTAGGTTTTGCTAGCCCATCGCTGGATAATCTAGTGGGTTCATCGCACCGTTTCTGGCAGTACTCACCACAAATTTCCTTGCCGATTTTTGCGGGTGGTAGCATTCAAGCTGCCTTAGACGTAGCGGAAGCTAGAAAAATTATCTCGGTAGCTGAGTACGAGCAAAGTATTCAAAACGCGTTCCGTGAAGTGGCTGATGCATTGGCGGGTGAGGCAACCTACAGTTCACAGTTAGATGCGACTAAACGTATGATTGCTTCGGCAGACCGTACGCTAGAGTTGGCTAACCTGCGCTACAAAACAGGTGTAGATAGCTTCTTGCAAGTGCAGAGTGCGGAAGTGAATTTATATGGTGCCCAACAAGCTGGTATTCAGATTAGCCTAGCTTCGTTGATTAACCGCATTTCGCTGTACAAAGCGTTAGGCGGTGGCTGGCAGTTGGACGAGGAGGTTGTAGAAGCCAATGATTGAGTTGGGTGTAAATATTGATCATGTGGCAACGCTGCGTCAGCAGCGTTTGACCACATATCCTGATCCGTTACTCGCCGCGCAACGCGCCGAAGATGCAGGTGCAGACTTGATTACCTTGCACCTGCGCGAAGACAGACGTCATATCCAAGATGCCGATGTGTTTGCAATGCGTCCGTTGCTGCGTACCAGAATGAATCTGGAGTGCGCGATCACTACAGAAATGCTGGAAATTGCCTGCAAGGTTAAACCGGATGACGTGTGTTTGGTACCTGAAAAACGCCATGAACTGACTACTGAAGGTGGTTTGGATGTGGTGGGGCATTTTGAGCAGGTGAGTGCAGCGGTTAAACAATTGCAAGATGCGGGCATTCGTGTATCACTGTTTATTGACGCTGATACTGCTCAAATCGCCGCTGCTAAAAAAGCGGGTGCTACGGTGATTGAGTTGCACACTGGTGCTTTTGCGGATGCCGTAGGCCCTGAAAACCAAGCTATACAGTTGCAACGTATCCGTGAAGGGGCAGCGCAAGGTGTGGCATTGGGATTGCGTGTGAATGCGGGCCACGGTTTGCATTACGGTAATGTACAAGAAGTTGCCGCTATTCCTGGTATTGCAGAGCTTAATATTGGCCATGCCATTGTTGCCCAAGCGGTATTTGATGGTTGGGAAAAAGCAGTACGTGATATGAAAGCATTGATTATCACAACCGCCCAGCAACGCCCTTAAGCGCTGCGGTGTATTGAGTTTTTGTAAGGAGCTGATGTGTCTGTCATCTCAACACTTTTGAGCCGTAATTCGGTAAAAATGGTGCAAGGCCCAGGCCCTAGCCAAGAACAGCTAGAGCAGATTTTGCAAACGGCAATGGTGGCACCTGACCATGGTAAGTTACGCCCTTGGCGCTTCAAACTGATTAGTGGTGAGGCTGTTGAACAGCTAGGCGATTTGTCAGTGCAGGCAATGGCCGAAGAGGGCATGGCTGTTGCGCCTACAAAAGAGGCATCTATTCGTGCATGGCTGAAAGATGTGCCGTTATTGATTGCAGTGGCTTGCCATTTGGATCACAGCAACGAGCGTATCCCAGAGCATGAGCGTTTGCTTGCAACGGGCGCAGCAGTGATGAATATGCTGAATGCTGCTCACGCTTTAGGTTTAGGCGCGTACTGGAGCACTGGTTTAGGAACGTACACGCACAAAGTGCCTGAGGCCTTGGGTTTTGACTCCTTAGACTACAGCTTTATGGGTTTCGTTGTAGTGGGTTCTTTGCCTGATAATGTACCTGTGAAAGAGCGTCCTAATTTCAGCGATTACGTAGGTGAGTGGAAAGGGCTATAACGCCAACGGACTTCTGACTTGCTAAAGCATGAAAGAAAAACAGCCCCTGATGATTCAGGGGCTGTTTTTTTATTCGTGTCACTTACAGTACTGTATCTGTCTTGGACGTGCGGCGCGGCGGGTAGCGTCAGAGTGCCAGGCATGTATTGGCTAGCTGTGGCTTTAACAGGGTAGTTGATGATGAGCCGATTAACTGGCTTGAGAGCCTAAATTATCCAAAATAGGGCATTCAGGGCGTTCATCGCCGTGACAGCACTGGGTTAAGTGTTTAAGCGTGTTAGCCATGTCTTGCAGCTCTGCTGCTTTACGTTCTAGTTCATCTATATGTTGCTGCGCCAATTGTTTGACTTCAGCGCTGCTGCGGTCTTGGTTATGCCAGAGGGCGAGTAGTTCTTTTATCTGCGCCAGCGAAAACCCTAAACTTCTGGCTCGTTGAATAAAGCGTAAGCCATGGAGGTCGCGTTCTGTGTACAGTCTGTAGCCGCCTTCTGAGCGTGCACTAGGCTGCAGTAAGCCCTCGCTTTCATAGTAGCGAATCATTTTGCTGCTGAGTTGGCTGCGTTCTGCAGCAACGCCTATGGTGACTGCGTGATTCATAGTTGAACTCCTTGTACTGGCAGCCTTGTAAGGTATGCCGCTATAGAGTTATGCGCCTGCTGTGTAAGCTCGTTGATCGCTTAATGTAGGATGGCGAGTCTGTGGCAGCGCAGAGGGTAGTGGGGCGATAAAAAGCTGTTCTGAATAGAGTATGAACCTTACCATAATGTTAAGGTCAAACCACAAAGCCGTTGTGCTGCGAAATGCCATCAAAGCACTGGTTCAGGCTGTGATGTCACTATTTTTACAGTACTCTACAGTAGTGTAGAACAGCTTTTTTATATATCTTGGAGTCAGTTATGAAGCATGAGTTCACAGTAGCCGACATGACATGTGGTCATTGCGTGAAAACTATTACTACAGCGATCCAGAAAGAGTGGCCAGCTGCGGTAGTCGTGGCAGATACAGCAACGCATCGTTTGAGCGTTGACGTAGAGGCTGATAGTGCCGCCGTTGCAGCAGTGGTAAAAGAAGAAGGTTATACCCCTGTCGCAGCATAAAAGGGCTAGTCAGATGTAGTGAGCAGTATCTTAGGATGGCGATATAACAGCAGAGGAAAGCATGAATATACTGAACGTTGATGTGGCAATCATTGGTGCAGGAACCGCAGGCATGACGGCATACCGTCAAGTGCTACGACGGGGTAAAACCGCTGTGCTTATAGAGGATTCGCATTACGGTACTACCTGCGCTCGAGTGGGCTGCATGCCTTCTAAATTGCTTATTTCTGCTGCTGATCATCGCCATGCTATTGATGAAGCTCCAAAATTTGGTATTAACGTAGATACCACTACCGTCGAAGTAGATGGTGTGGCGGTCATGGATAGGGTAAAACGCGAGCGAGATAGATTTGTGTCGTTTGTGGTAAGCGATGTGGAAGGCTTTGATGCTGATACCAAATTATGGGGTACGGCTCGCTTTATAGATGCTAATACGCTAGAAGTGGGGGATCACTCGCAGGTGAAGGCTAAAGCCTTTGTGATTGCTACAGGTACCAGCCCACGCACACCGGCAGCTCTGAAAAGCTTAGGCGATAAGCTTTTAACCACGGACGAGATTTTCTACTGGAATGATTTACCCAAAAGCATTGCTATTTTAGGCACGGGCGTGATTGGTATGGAGATAGGTCAAGCCTTGCACCGTCTGGGTGTGAAGGTGACGATCATTAACCGTAGCCAACGTATCGCAGGCATTCAAGACCCTAAAGTGGCCGAGAATGCACGTAGTGTATTCGCCGAGGAAATGGACATACGCTTCAATACGCAAATCCAGCATGCAGAGCGTCAAGGCAACGATGTGCAATTGACCTTGCAAGATGAGCAGGGTGTAGAGAGTTTACTGACGGTAGAGTGCGTGCTCAATGCAGCAGGCAGGCAGCCAAATGTTGAAAAGCTGAATCTGGCCGCGGCAGGTGTGACAGAAGATGCCAAAGGCAAGCTTAGCTTTAATGAGCAAACCCTACAGGTAGAAAATAAGCCTATCTTCTTAGCTGGTGATGTGAATGGTTTACACCCCATTTTGCACGAGGCGGCTGATGATGGGCGTATTGCTGCCGATAATGCTGTGAACTGGCCTATAGCGCCTCAAGCGCCCGCTAGACGTTGTCCTATGAAGGTGGTGTTTAGCAACCCACAAGTAATGTCGGTAGGGCTGGCGTTTTCGCAGTTACCCGCTGATGTGCGTATAGGCGAGGTTAGCTTTACAAACCAAGGGCGCTCGCGTGTGATGTTAGAAAACAAAGGCATGCTACGGGTGTACGCGGATAAAAACAGCGATGTGTTTCTAGGGGCTGAAATGGTGGGGCCATCTGCCGAGCATTTGGCTCACTTGTTGGCATGGTCTGCGCAACAGCAACTCACCATCAAAGAAATGCTGGGAATGCCGTTCTACCATCCGGTGGTAGAAGAGGGCTTGCGTACTGCATTGCGCAATACGCATTCCGCCTAATAGTTACAGCAGCTTGCGTACGGCTTCGGTCAAGTCTTCTACAGATTCGGAGTCGGACGCCAGCACACGTGCTTTGCCACGTTCATCAAAAATATAAACCCCACGGCTATGGGCTACTTCGTAGTAGTCAGAGTCGGCTTCTGTGGGTTTTTCTATTTGGAAAGCTACGCGATAACGTCTGGCTAGATCGGCAATGGTTTTCTCGTTGCCGGTCAACCCTATGGCATTGGTGTCGAAAGCATCTACGTAAGCTTTGAGAATTTCCGGTGTATCGCGGTGAGGGTCTACGCTCACAAATACCACCTGTACTTTCTCGCCATCATCGCCCAAGTTGTCTACCACGGCAGAAAGCTGTGCCATGGTGGTAGGACAGATGTCAGGGCAATTCGCATAACCGAAAAACATGAGCACGACTTTGCCTTTAAGGTCGTCTTGCGTCACGTGTTGATTATCTACGGATTGCAGATCGAATTTCAGATCGGGCAGAAAGCCCGTCACGGGGTGAATTTGTGATTCGGCAGCCAGTAAGGGGCCAGCAAAAAGTACGCTGCTGCCTAATACTAGGCTGGCTGCTACGCGTTTGCCCAGAGAGCGAAGAGTGAACTTTGTCATAAGCCTATAGAAACACCCCCACCAAAAGGTGGGGGATAAAGGGATTAGGATTGTGCCAACATACCACTGTGGCGTAGCAAGGCGTCAATAGACGGATCGCGGCCACGGAAAGCTTTGAATGAATCAGCAGCAGGGCGTTCGCCGCCTACAGCCAAGATTTCATCCAAGAACTTGCGTCCGGTTTCTGGGTTCAGCGTATTGCGGCTATCACCCTCTTGCAGTGCAGTTTCTTCAAACGCGCTGTATGCATCAGAAGACAATACCTCAGCCCATTTGTAGCTATAGTAGCCTGCGCCATAACCACCAGCGAATAAGTGTGAGAACGCATGTGGGAAACGGTGCCATTCTGGTGGGAAGATTACCGCTACTTCTTTGCGTACCTGATCCAATGTACCCAATACATCTTTAATGGATAGGCCTTGATCTTGCTGGTGAATCAACATGTCAAACAGCGAGAATTCGATCTGACGCACCATTTGCATACCGCTTTGGAAGTTCTTAGCGGCAAGCAGTTTGTCGTACAGTGCGCGTGGCAGAGGTTCGCCAGTTTCTACATGGTGAGACAGTTTCTGTACTACCGGCCATTCCCAGCAGAAGTTTTCCATGAACTGCGAAGGCAGCTCAATGGCATCCCACTCTACGGCAGAAAAAGCAGACACAGCAGGCTCATCTACACGGGACAGCAGGGCGTGCAATGCGTGGCCACTTTCGTGGAAGAGGGTGATCACTTCGTCGTGTGTCAACAAAGATGGTCTACCTTCTTGTGGCTGCGCAAAGTTGCATACCAAGTACACAACGGGCACTTGAGTAGAAGCGCCCAACAGTTTGCGATCACGTTCGCCGTTTACCCATGCACCGCCTTGTTTGCCAGCACGCGCATACAAGTCTACGTATAAGTAGCCAAGAGTATTGGCCTCTTTGTCTTGTACAGCATAGGCCTGCACATCAGGATGCCAGCCAGGTTCTTGCGTAGGTACAAACTGCACGCCGTACAGGGTATGTACAACGTCAAACAAGCCTTTCATGACTTGTGGCTCGGTGAAGTACTGACGCACTTCATCTTCGGAGTACGCGTAGCGATTTTCGCGCAGACGTTCGGCCACAAATGCCATGTCCCAAGGCTTCAGTTCGTCCATGTGCAAGCTGACACGAGCAAACTCTTTCAATTGCTCTAAGTCAGTGCGGGCAAAGCTGATGGATTTTTGTGCCAGGGTACGCAGGAATTCCAACACCTGTTCTGGGGTGTCGGCCATGCGTGTTTCTAGGCGCATGTGTGCGAAACTGTCATAGCCTAGCAAACGTGCTTCTTCAGCACGCAAGCTCAGCAATTGTTCGATGGTTTCCGAGTTATCCCATTCAGGCTTGCTGCTTTGCTCGGAAGCAATGGTGGCATAGCCTTTGTACATTTTTGCACGCAGGTCTGCATTTTTAGCGTATTGCATTACAGGTAGGTAGCATGGCATTTTCAGCGTCAGCAACCAACCTGTTTTACCTGCTTGAGTCGCAGCATCCTTAGCTGCTGTCAGTACATCTGCAGGGATGCCTTCTAACTCGCTTTCGTTTTCTACTAGCAAGCTCCAGTGATCAATGCTATCCATCACGTGTTCAGAAAAACGCTGTGATGCGGCAGCTTGCTGCTCAGAAATTTCGGCGTAACGTTCACGTTTTTCGCCTTGCAGCTCTACACCACTCAGGCGGAAATTACGCAGCGCGAGTTCGATGACGCGTTGGCGTGCAGGGCTAAGGGTAGCGAACTCAGCACTGGCGGCCAAGTTCTTGTATTGCGTGAACAACTGCTCGTTCAGCCCCAACCACGTGGAGAACTCCGTCACTTTGGGTAGGCACTGATTGTAGGCCTCACGCAGTTCTGGCGTGTTCACGACAGAATTCAGGTGTCCTACGATAGTCCATGCGCGCCACAGCGGTTCTACGGCGTCTTCCAAGGGGGTAACCACGTTATCCCAAGAGCTGTCGCTCACGTGCTCTACCGCTTGCACAGCGCTTTTGGCGCTTTCCAGCAGTTGATCAATAGCGGGTGTAACGTGTTCGGGCAGAATGGCCGAGTAGTCAACCAGTTGGTTGACTGGCCCAAGCAGGGGATTCGTCATTTAACTCTCTTTGTTTGCGCGGCGCTCAGCAGCTTCCAACGTATTGACCAGCAACATCGCAATGGTCATTGGGCCCACACCACCTGGTACAGGGGTGATAGCAGAAGCAACTTGGCTAGCACTAGCGAACTCTACGTCGCCGGCCAGTTTTCCGTCGTCTAGGCGATTGATGCCCACGTCGATGACTACGGCGCCAGGTTTGATCATGTCACCCTTAATCATATTGGGTCTACCTACCGCAACTACAAGTACGTCGGCTCGGCGAGTATGTGCAGCCAAGTCACGAGTCTTGGAATTACAGAGGGTTACGGTCGCACCAGCTGCCAGCAGCATCATTGCCATGGGTTTGCCAACAATGTTGCTAGCACCCACGATTACCGCTTCAGCACCACGCAAGGAAACCTGTTCGGATTCCAGCATTTTCATGACACCGTAAGGGGTGCAAGGGCGAAACAGTGGTTGGCCAGTCATAAGCAAACCGGCGTTGCTGATGTGAAAACCGTCTACGTCTTTAGCGGGCGAGATACTTTCAATTACCAGATGCTCATCTAAATGAGCAGGCAGGGGCAATTGCACCAAAATACCGTCTACGCCATCGTCTTGATTGAGTTTCTCAATCAATGCCAGCAGCTCGTCTTGAGTGGTGCTGGCAGGTAAGCGGATGACATCAGAGTTGATACCGGCTTTTTCGCAAGCCAGAGCTTTGTTGCGTACGTAGACTTGAGAGGCAGGATCTTCACCAATCAATACTACGGTCAGGCCAGGATGAATGCCTTTGGCTTGTAGCTGCTTGACGTTCTCGGCAACTTGCTCGCGAACGCTTTGTGCTAAGGCTGTGCCCGAAATGATCCTGGCTGGTGTACTGCTCATGCTAGTTTTCTCCGCTTTGTACCAAGGCAATCTTCATTAGATCTGCCACAGTGGTAACTTCAAGTTTTTCCATAATATTTGCCCGGTGTGCCTCAACAGTTTTGATACTAATGTTCAGGTCTCCGGCGATTTGTTTGTTCAGGCGGCCTGCCACAATGCGCTCTAGCACTTGTTGTTCGCGAGCAGTCAAGCGTGACAGTACCTCAGCGTGTGTGCGTTTAGCGTGTGCCTGATCGGCCATAAGGCTGGCTTGTTCCATCATGCGTACTACAACGGCACGCAGGTCAGCTTCGTTAAACGGTTTCTCTAGGAAGTCTACGGCACCTTTTTTCATGGTGCTGACAGCCATAGGTACATCACCGTGACCGGTGATGAATACGATAGGAATAGGGGAGTTGCGTGCAATCAGCGCTTCTTGTAGCTCAAGACCGCTCATGCCAGGCATACGTACGTCAGCAATCAGTACGCTAAGTTGTGTGGTGTCGTATGAACTGAGGAATTCTTCAGCAGACGCAAAACACTGCACTCGGTAACCATTAGCCTCAAGCAGCCACCGCAAGGAGTCACGAACGGCTTCATCATCATCCACAATAAAAATCGTGCAGGGAATCGGGGTACTACTCATGCTTGTATCTCCTTGGGACTATCGGTGGTTGGTTGCACTACGTCTTGCGCACAGGGCAAAGAGAATCGGAAGATTGTTCCACCCTCTGGATTCTCCACTGCCCACAAACGACCATGGTGTGATTCTATAATGGTTCTACAGATGTTTAAGCCCATCCCCAGACCTTCTGACTTGGTGCTGTAGAAAGGCTCGAAAAGTCGCTCGGGGTTTTTGAGTCCATAGCCCCTGTCGATGACGGCGACCTCTAACATTTGATCGTAAAGTGAAATGTTCACATGAAGGATATGATAATCGCTTCCTTCCATCGCTTCTACGCCATTTTTTAGCAAATTGAGTAGTACTTGCTCAATAAGGATGGGGTCAGCTAACACCATAGGAAGGTGCTCAGGAAGCTCAACGGCTATTTCTATACGACGTTTGCGCGCATCTATGTCTGCAAAGCTTACCGCATTATCAATGATTTGCGTAATGGGAACCGCTTGGCGACGTGGTTCGCTGCGTTTCACAAACTCGCGTATACGGCTAATAATTTTGCCGGCACGCTCAGCTTGGGCAGCGGCTTTTTCTAGTGCCTCTAATAACTGTTCTGGTTTGGCTTTGCCACTACGCACCATCGCTACAGCACCCATGCTGTAGTTATTAATAGCTGTCAATGGCTGATTAAGTTCATGTGCCAACGATGACGCCATTTCACCCATGGTGGTTAACCTACTGGTGAGTTGGATTTTATCTTGTTGTACACGCGAAGCTTCTTCATGTTTGCGACGTTCGGTGATGTCTCGGGCCACCTGCAACCGCACACGACGACCATCCGTCCAAGCCAGCATACGGTGATGTACTTCGAACCAGCGTTGGGCTTGTGCTGAATAGGTTTCTACCGTTTCGTCGGTGAAGCGCCCTAAGCGACCACCCAATAGCTCTTCGTGTCCATGTCCTTGGGCACCGAAAAAGCGTCGGTAGGTGCGGTTAGCAAATAACAGCTCTAGACCCTCAGGCGTATCGGCAGTCACCGAGATCGCATCATCCAGGCCTTCTAGTACGGTCATAAAGCGTTCGTGGGCAGCCGTCATAGCTTCACGTATACGCTTAGGTTCGGTGATGTCTGTCATGGACGTCATCCAACCTATTTGTTCACCATTAGGATCGCGTAGAGGGGATACGTACATGCGGGCTGTAAAGCGCGAGCCATCGCGGCGCTGTGCTTCTACTTCTAGGCCACTATTAGGTGTGCGCCCAGACAAGATAAGGTCCAGCACCTCTTGATGATGAGAGTGTCGCCCAGGTACCCAGTACGGGAAGGGGGCGGTGCGTCCTATTAAGTCGGCCTCGTTCCAGCCTATCATTCGGCAGAAAGCAGGGTTGACGTAAGCAATGCGTCCGCTCAGATCAAATACACGCATGCCTGTAGACATGGAGTTTTCCATGGCTCGTCGGAAACCGGTTTCTGCAATCAGTGCGGCTTCAGCACGCGTACGAAAGCGTGTATAGCGCCATAGGGCTAGCAAGCTAAATACAATCACTAGAGATAGTGCGGCAATCACCATAGTCAGGCGCTGCTGGCGAGTCTCTTGGTCTATAGGGACCACCATCACACTATCGTGCTGCAGGCGTTGCAACCAGATAAATACGCCCATCACACATAAGTAGAGAATCAGTACGATTACAGGCGTGAGCCAGTATAGGCCGCGTCTATTTTGACGTGCCTGATCGTAAAACGTATTAGGTATAAGTGATTTTTTTACGGAGTTTGCCATAACAGTAATCGTAAAAAGCTGGGAGCATTGTAAACCTTAACGCTCGATGATATTTTTCACATTATAAAAACTATTACCA
>SRSN01000115.1 GCA_004791645.1 Alcaligenaceae bacterium 429 | reverse complement strand
GTCTGAGCCAGCACTGATCGCTGCGCCCTAAGACAGCCATACCCTACGATTACAGAGGCGTGTGCATAGCACACGCTTTTCGTCGTTGAGTCTTCAGCAGCAAACCGTTATCCTGCGTACTTGTGACCTTGATAGGAATCATCATGCCTGCCATTACGATACGCGTGCCTGCTGAGTTAGACACCCAAACCAAGCACGAGCTAGCACAGGCCTATACGGCCGCCGCCTGCCGTGTATTTGATTGCCCACCCAAGGCGGTGTATGTGCGTATTGAAGAAGTGGCGCCGCACAACTGGCTATCAGCCGCTCCTTCAACAACACAACCAGAACAGCCTTAGCGCATAGGCGGTGCTTCACCTTCCCAATAGCCTGGCTGGTTATACACCACGCGTAAATAGTCGATAAACGCACGCACTTTGGCGGGCAAATAACGCTGCTGCTGGTACACCGCCTGTATGTCATAGCTGGGCAAAGAATAGTCATCCAACACGGTAACTAACTCACCACGCTTAAGCTCAGCTTGGATTTCCCACGTAGACCTCCAGCCAATACCCCAGCCTTGCTTTACCCAACCGTAAAGCAACTCGCCGTCGTTGCAGTCCAAATCACCATCTACACGTACCGCAAATGGCCTGCCGTCACGCATAAAGGACCAACCACGCTGCTGCCCACCCTGTAAGTTAAACGCCAAGCAGTTATGTCGTGCTAAGTCTTCAGGCACTCTAGGCACGCCATAGCGTTCAAAATACTCAGGCGTGCCACACACGACGCGACGATTCGGGAACAAACGCACCGCCACATAGTTGGGATCCGTTACCTCTCCGATACGCAAGGCCATGTCGTAACCTTCACGCACTAAATCCACCACGCTATCCGTGAAGTTGAACGATAGCTTCAGCTCGGGGTAACGCTTGCGGAAATTGATCACGTGTGGCGCCACATGCTGACGACCAAACGCCGCCGGCGCAGACACCACCAAGTGCCCTCGCACCACCGTACGCTGGGCGCTAATACTAGCTTCTGCCGCATCAAAATCTTTAAGCAACTGGCGGCTTTGCTCTAGAAACTGCTCTCCCAAATCGGTAAGCGTCAATCCACGCGTAGAGCGGTGCATCAAGCGCACGCCCAAACGTTTTTCTAGGGCATCCAGCCTGCGTCCCATCACCACTGGCGTTACGCCTTCAATGATAGACGCGGCGGCAAAGCTCCCTTTCTCTGCCACCAAAACAAAACTTCGAATTTCCGTATATCGACTCATTCAATACTCCTAGTATCGGCAGAAGCAATATTATCACCTCTTTTAAGCGATGACAGCCATACCTATCATAACTAAAACTATCGTTTACACATAGAACCAACAAAAGGAGATCACTATGGCCAGAATGCGTGCCGTTGACGCCGCCGCCGCCGTTCTGCGTGCAGAAGGCATCAGTACAGTCTTTGGCGTACCAGGCGCCGCCATCAATCCGTTTTATTCCGCAATGAAGAAAAACGGTGGCTTCGAGCACATTCTGGCTCGACACGTAGAGGGTGCTTCTCACATGGCTGAGGGCTACACACGTGCGGCTCCTGGAAACATTGGTGTATGTATCGGTACTTCCGGCCCCGCTGGTACCGACATGATTACCGGTTTGTACTCTGCTTCCGCAGACTCCATTCCTATGCTGTGCATTACTGGCCAAGCGCCACGTGCACGTCTGTACAAAGAAGATTTCCAAGCTGTAGATATCGAATCCATCGCTAAGCCTGTGACCAAATGGGCTGTGACAGTACGTGAGCCAGCGCTGGTACCTTTCGTGTTCCAGCAAGCCTTCCACATCATGCGTTCTGGTCGCCCCGGCCCTGTGCTGATCGACCTGCCTATTGATGTGCAGATGGCTGAAATTGAATTCGATATAGACACGTACCAGCCATTAGAGGTGTACAAACCAGCCGCTACACGTGCTCAAGCCGAAAAAGCACTGGAAATGCTGAACAGATCTGATCGTCCATTAATCGTAGCCGGCGGTGGCATCATCAATGCCAACGCCAGCGACAAACTACAAGAGTTTGCTGAGCTGACCGGTATTCCTGTTGTGCCTACATTAATGGGTTGGGGCACTATTGCTGATGACCACCCGTTGATGGCTGGCATGGCTGGTTTACAAACCTCACACCGCTACGGTAACGCTACCGTACTAGCCTCTGACTTTGTGATTGGTATTGGTAACCGTTGGGCTAACCGTCACACTGGCTCCGTAGAGGAATACACCAAAGGCCGTCGCTTCATTCACATTGATATTGAACCCACTCAGATTGGCCGCGTATTTGGCCCTGACTTCGGTATTGTGTCTGACGCAGGTGCCGCGCTGGAACAGTTGTTAGCCGTAGCCAAAGAAATGAAAGCAGCAGGCAAACTCAAAGACCGTTCAGCATGGGCTGGCGAGTGCCAAGAGCGCAAAGCCACTATGCAGCGCAAAACACACTTTGATGCAGTACCTATGAAACCGCAGCGCGTGTACGAAGAGATGAACCACGCTTTCGGCCGTGATACCCGCTACGTCACCACTATTGGTTTGTCGCAAATCGCGGCAGCTCAGTTCTTGCACGTATACGAGCCACGCCACTGGATCAACTGCGGTCAAGCAGGCCCATTGGGTTGGACTATCCCTGCGGCTCTGGGTACGGTTGCTGCCTTGCCAGGCAAAGAAGTGGTGGCTATTTCGGGTGACTACGACTTCCAATTCATGATTGAAGAATTGGCCGTGGGCGCACAATTCGGCCTACCCTATATTCACGTGCTGGTGAATAACGCCTATCTGGGTCTGATCCGCCAAGCACAGCGCGGCTTTGAGATGGACTACTGCGTACAGTTGGCCTTCGATAACATCAACGCCCCCGAAACAGAAGGCTACGGCGTGGATCACGTTGCTGTAGCAGAAGGCTTGGGCGTGAAAGCCATCCGCGTACGCAAACCAGAAGACATTCAACCAGCTTTCGCTCAAGCTCGCGCTTGGATGAAAGAGTTCAAAGTACCAGTGGTCATTGAACTGATTCTGGAGCGTGTCACCAATATCGCTATGGGCACCGAGCTGCACAACGTCAACGAATTTGAAGCCTTGGCTGAATCTTCTGCTGACGCTCCCACAGCTATTCTGCCCATTCAATAAATACGTTTTACATCGGAGACCCTCATGCCAAAATTTGCTGCCAACTTGACCATGCTTTTCAACGAAGTGGACTTTCTAGACCGCTTTCAAGCAGCTGCTCAGGCAGGCTTCAACACCGTGGAATATCTGTTCCCCTACGATTTTGATAAGCAACAACTGGCAGACTTGTTGAAACAACATGGCTTGACGCAAGTTCTGCATAACCTGCCCGCAGGAAACTGGGCGGCAGGAGAGCGAGGCATTGCCTGCTTGCCGGATCGCGTAAACGAGTTCAAAGAGGGCGTAGCACGTGCCATTGAGTACGCCACTGCGCTGAACTGCAAACAAGTGAACTGCTTGGCTGGCTTAGTACCTGCTGGTCTGGACAAAGCGGTAGCCCACAAAACCTTTGTGGAAAACTTGCGCTACGCCGCCGCAGAACTGAAAGCTGTCAACATCCGTTTGCTGATCGAGCCTATCAACAGCTTTGATATGCCTGGCTTCTTCCTGAACTACACCGCTCAAGCCGCGGCCATTCTAGACGAAGTAGGTTCGGACAACTTGTTCATTCAGTACGACATCTACCACGCACAACGCATGGAAGGTGAACTGGCGAACACCATCAAAGCCCATCAGTCCCGCATTGCCCACATCCAGTTGGCAGACAACCCTGGCCGTAATGAGCCAGGCACAGGCGAGATCAACTACCCGTGGTTGTTCCGCTATCTGGATCAAATTGGCTATGACGGCTGGGTAGGCTGCGAATACAAACCTGCAGGTGTCACCACCGATGGTTTGGGCTGGATCAAAGCGCTGACGAACTAAGAACACGTACTACACGAATTTTTAAGGAGAATACTATGGCCAAGATTGGTTTTATTGGTTTGGGCATCATGGGTACACCCATGGCTATCAACCTGATCAAAGGTGGACACGAGCTGTATACCTACACTCGTGGCACTACCCCTGACAGCATCCCTGAAGCCGGTGCTACCGTATGCGCTAACGCTACCGAAGTCGCACAGAAAGCAGACATCATCATCACCATGGTGCCAGACACCCCACACGTTGAAGACGTGCTGTTTGGCGAAAATGGTGTTGCCGCTGGTTTGAGCGCAGGCAAAATCGTGGTGGACATGAGTTCCATCTCCCCTGTTGCAACCAAAGACTTTGCCAAACGCATTACTGAGCTGGGCGCTGAATACCTAGACGCGCCAGTGTCTGGTGGTGAGGTAGGTGCTAAAGCCGCATCTTTGACCATCATGGTAGGGGGTAAGCAAGCGACTTTTGACCAGGTCAAACCACTGTTTGAGCTGATGGGTAAAAACATCACTCTGGTAGGTGGTTACGGCGACGGCCAAATCACTAAAGTTGCTAACCAAATCATCGTTGCACTGAACATTGAAGCAGTAGGCGAAGCCTTGTTGCTGGCAGCCAAAGCTGGCGCTAACCCAGCCAAAGTTCGTGAAGCGTTGATGGGTGGTTTCGCTAACTCTCGCGTACTTGAAGTACACGGAGAGCGCATGGTGAAACGTACTTTTGATCCGGGCTTCCGCATTGAACTGCACCAGAAAGACCTGAACTTGGCACTGACTACAGCACGTCAATTGGGCGTGTCATTGCCAAATACTGCTTCGGCACAAGAGCTGTTCAACACCTGCTCGGCTCACGGTGGTAGCGCATGGGATCACTCCGCTATCGTGCGCGCGCTGGAGATCATGGCAAACTACGAAATCGGCCAATAACCCCTTTCGCCGTTTTGAGGAAGGTGGGTGTCATACCCACCTTTTTCATCCGCGCCCAACAGGGATTATGGTCTTTTCTACTTGTCATATACCTAGCACTAACAAAGGAACAAGCCACATGACCACCACACCACGCGAACTTCTACAGAACATGTTTACTGCAGCAGTGCGTGCAGCATTGCCTGAAGCCTGCATTCCCCCTTTCCTCCCTGCTGCCCCCAAAGGCCGCACTGTTGTGATTGGTGCGGGTAAAGCATCAGCAGAAATGGCGAGAGCACTGGAAAAGCATTGGCCCGGTAAGCTAGAAGGCGTTGTGGTCACCCGTTATGGTTATGCTGTTCCATGTGAACATATTCGTATTTTGGAAGCCGCTCACCCGGTTCCCGACGAGGCGGGACTACATGCCGCCAAAACGTTGCTGGAAACCGTGAGCAATCTGACTGAAGACGATCTGGTGATTTGTTTGATCTCGGGCGGTGGTTCATCGTTACTGCCTTTGCCCGGCCCTGGCATTTCACTGGAAGACAAGCAACACATCAATCGTGAGTTGCTGCGCTCTGGCGCCAACATCACCGAAATGAATTGCGTGCGCCGCCACCTATCCCTCATTAAAGGGGGACGTTTGGCTGCTGCATGCCACCCCGCCAAAGTCGTGAATCTGCTGATTTCAGACGTGCCGGGCGATAACCCTATTGATATCGCCTCTGGCCCTACCGTGCCTGACCCTACCACCTGCGAAGAAGCGTTAGAAATCGTACGTCGCTACGGCATCAAACTGCCTGAGGGAGCGCGCCGCTTTCTGGAGTCTGGTGACGGGGAAAGCATCAAAGCAGACGATCCACGACTGGCACATGTCACTACACACTTGATTGCCACACCACAATTGGCACTGCAAGCCGCTGCCAAAGTCGCTCAAGACGCTGGCGTAACTCCAGTACTACTGGGTGACAGCATTGAGGGCGAAGCCCGTGATGTAGGCAAAGTCATGGCTGGCATTGCGCTCAGCGTACGTGCGCACAACCAACCGGTAGCTGCTCCTTGCGTTTTGCTGTCTGGCGGTGAAACCACCGTCACGATCAAGGGTACAGGCCGAGGTGGCCGCAATGTGGAGTTCTTACTTTCTACCGCCATCGCATTGAATGGTGCCGAAGAGGTCTATGGCCTTGCCGGCGATACCGATGGCGTTGATGGGCAAGAGGAAATTGCAGGCGCAGTCTGCACCCCTGATACACTAGCACGAGCTTGGAAACTTGGAATACGTCCACGCGATAGTTTGGACAACAACGATGGGCACGGTTTTTTTGAAGCGCTTGGCGATTCTGTGATTACCGGCCCTACCCTGACTAACGTCAACGATTTCCGAGCCATACTAATTCTTTAACTTTTGCTAAGAGAGTATCTGTCCATGAAAACCGTTCAACAACTAACACTGGATGACCTGAAACGTATTGCTCAGGCAGCTGAACAAAAAGCTCAAGAAAACCAGTGGAAAGTCAGTATCGCTATTTGTGATGCTGGTGGTCACCTACTTTGGCTGCAACGCCTTGATGGCGCGCCAGTGATGAGTGCCACCATTGCACCCGATAAAGCCCGCGCCAGTGCGCTGAGTGGCAAACCCACCAAAGCATTGGAAGATATGGTCAACGGCGGTCGTGTTGCTGCTTTGGCTATGCCTATCAAACCTCTAGAAGGTGCCGAGCCCATCATTGTTGATGGCAACGTTATCGGTGCGGTAGGTGTATCCGGCGTAGCGGCGGCTGACGATGCCCGCATCGCTCTTGCAGGCGTAAACGCCCTGTAATTTTCATCAAAGGATCCATCATGAGACGTCAAAGACGTGCACGCATTCTCGCTACACTAGGGCCAGCCAGTTCTACACCGGAAAAAATCCGTGAACTGTTTGAGGCTGGTGCGGATGTTTTCCGCTTAAATTTCAGTCACGGTACCCATGAGGATCACGCAGCTCGACTGCGCATCATCCGTGAACTAGAAATGAACAGCGGTCGCACTATTGGCGTCCTGATGGATCTACAAGGCCCCAAACTCCGTGTTGGTGCCATGGCAGGCGGCAAAGTCATGCTAGAGAAAGGCCAGAAATTCCGCCTTGATCTGGATACTAGCGAGGGCGATAGCACTCGCGCTTGCCTGCCTCACCCCGAAATTTTTGCTGCACTGGAAAACGGCACTGACCTCTTGCTGGACGATGGCAAACTGCGCTTGCGCGTAGACAGCTTCGGCCCTGACTTCGCGGAAACCACCGTTATGGTGGGTGGCGCCTTGTCGGATCGCAAAGGTGTGAACGTTCCCGGTGTAGTCCTGCCTATCTCCCCTCTAACCGAAAAAGACCTTAAAGATCTGGAGTTCGGTTTGTCTTTGGGCGTAGATTGGGTAGCGCTGTCTTTTGTACAGCGCCCTAGCGACATCGAAGAAGCACGCAAACTGATTGGCAACCGTGCTTGGATTATGTCTAAACTGGAAAAGCCTGCGGCACTAGATCACTTGGATGAAATCATTCGCCTAAGCGATGGCGTGATGGTTGCCCGTGGTGACTTGGGCGTAGAGGTACCGCCACAATCCGTACCGGTACTACAACGTAGAATCGTGAAAAAAGCCCGTGCGCATGGCCGCCCTGTAGTGGTTGCTACGCAGATGCTGGAATCCATGATCACATCGCCTGTACCTACGCGTGCTGAAGCCTCCGACGTGGCAACCGCGATTTACTCTGGCGCGGATGCTGTGATGCTGTCTGCTGAGTCTGCTTCCGGTCAATTTCCACAAGCTGCTGTACAAATTATGGACAGCATTATTCAGGAAGTGGAGCACGACCCTGAATGGCGCAAAGGTTTGGATGACAACCACAGCAACCCCGACGAAAACACACCCGATGCGATCTGCTGTGCATTGCGCCGTGTCACGGATATTTTGTCGCCAGCGACGACTATTGCTTACACCACCAGTGGTTTTAGTGCCCTGCGTGCCAGCCGTGAGCGCCCACATGCGGCCATCATGGCTTTGACACCTAGCCTGCACACTGCACGTCGCTTAGCCTTAGCATGGGGCGTGCATCCCGTACCGTTTGAGCACGTATCTGACGTCACGCAAATGGTTCACCACGCCACACGTATCGCTCAACGTTATGAGTTCGCTAAAGTTGGGGATACCGTTGTGATTATTGCAGGCCTACCTTTTGGGCATAGCGGCAGTACCAACTTGCTGCATGTCGCCACGATTACTGAGTAAATCGCTGCAATGAGATTGCAAATGGGGGGCTGAGTCACATCAGCTCCCCATTTTTTGCATAAAAAAAAGCCCGAGATCTGTAGATCTCGGGCAAATCCACCAAAGGAGGAGGGTGGAGGAGACAACCGGGGCATGTAGGGCTACTAAGGATTTACCTGAGCCTAGAACGTTAGGGTTATTACTCTTGCGTTCTGTTCTACATCCATTTGTTATTAGTGTATACCCTAGTTTTGTGCATTGCAAGAACAACGCGTATTTTCCACCACTTTGTAGTAAAAATGCGGCACCGCAACATTTACCTAAATATAGTACGCCGTACCTGTCATTACCTTAGACATGCAACGCATGGCAAAGCGTATAGGCCCCGGCAATGCCACAGCACCATTTGCCTCAGCACTCATACGATGACCGGCTTCGTCTTTGAGCATCTGCTCCAAAATAGGACGACTGCGGTTATCTTCGGCAGGTAGCTGTTGTAAGTGACTATCCAAATGCTGCTCTACTTGGCGCTCCGTTTCGGCCATGAACCCTAAGTTGTAAGGTGCTCCTGCTTTACTGGCAATGACTCCCAAACCAAACGAGGCCACATACCAAAAGGGATTAAAGATACTGGGCCTACTATTTAGCTCTTTTAAGCGCTCGTCGCACCACACTAAGTGATCCACTTCCTCTACCGCAGCCTCTCGCAACAACTGACGCAAGGATTCTTGCTCACTTAATAGGGCCTGCCCTCTATACAAAGCCTGAGCGCACACTTCCCCTACATGATTGACACGCATCAATCCTGCTACGTGACGGGTTTGCTGTGCATCTAAGCTTCCATCTTGGTCGGTTTTCTTACCTGCAGGATTAGGGCGTGATGCCTGAGCAGATCGGCTTAATACCGATAAAGCAGCATTCAACTCACCCATCATGTTGTCAAAGAGAGTGTTTTGGCGAATCAATGGCTTATGGGCTGGGCGCGCAGAGTGGTGCGCTACCAACGCCTGCTCTGTATTAACAAGCTTTTCTGTCATATGTTTATCCTTACACGCGTTTAAGCGAATCAGGACAATGTTAACACTGCCCTACTTCGCTACTGGTTATAACCTACGGTTTAGTAACCTCATTTCTAGTGCTACAAAGGCGGCTATACGTGTGACACCATCACGGTACAATAAGCGGTTGGCAACACAGCCAGAAGACTTTCGGAGATTTCACACATGGAATGCACAATCAACTGGGGTGGCCCAGAAGGCATGCTTTTTGTTGCTACTACAGGTAGCGGCCACGTAACCGCCATGGATGGCGCTCCTGAAGGTGGTGGTCACAATCTGGCCCCCAGACCTATGGAAATGCTGTTGGCTGGCACTGGTGGCTGTGCAGCCTATGATGTGGTGCTTATCCTTAAGCGTGGTCGTCACGATATTCAAGGCTGCCAAGTCAAACTGGAAGCCGAACGTGCCGGCACCGATCCTAAAGTGTTCGAACGTATTCACTTCACTTTCATTGTGAGTGGTAAAGGCCTGACTGAAGCGGCTGTAGAGCGCGCGGTGAAGCTGTCTCACGAGAAATACTGCTCGGCATCGGCGATGTTGGCTAAAACAGCCGAGATCACCCACTCCTTTGAGATTCGCGAAGTCTAATCGCCATGGTCACTAATCAATACGAACAACTGATGCGCCATGTGTACGAACATGGCACCGAGAAAGCTGACCGTACAGGCACAGGCACCCGCTCGGTATTTGGCCATCAAATGCGCTTTGACCTACAGCAAGGCTTCCCGATGGTCACCACCAAGAAACTGCACACCCGCAGTATTTTCATTGAACTGCTGTGGTTCTTGCGTGGCGACTCTAACATTGCTTGGCTCAAAGAAAACAACGTCAGCATTTGGGATGAATGGGCAGATGCCGATGGTAATTTGGGCCCCGTGTACGGTGTGCAATGGCGCTCTTGGCCTACCCCAGACGGCGGCCATGTAGATCAGATCAGCCAAGTGGTAGACCAAATTCGCAATAACCCCGATTCCCGTCGCCTAATTGTGTCGGCATGGAACGTAGCAGAAATCTCTAACATGGCGCTGCCTCCGTGCCATGCTTTTTTCCAGTTCTACGTGGCTGACGGCAAACTATCTTGCCAGCTGTACCAACGCAGCGCCGATATTTTCTTGGGTGTACCGTTCAACATTGCTAGCTACGCTTTGCTGACTCACATGGTGGCTCAACAGTGTGACTTAGACGTAGGTGATTTCATTTGGACTGGCGGCGATTGCCACTTGTACAGCAACCACTACGAGCAAGTAGAGCTGCAACTATCTCGTGAACCCCGCGCCTACCCAAAACTGAATATCAAACGCAAACCCGCGTCGATTTTTGACTATCAATTGGATGACTTCGAAATCGTTGATTACGATCCACATCCACACATTAAGGCACCGGTAGCCGTATGAGTTCTGTACGCCCCCACATCCGCATGGTGGTTGCCTATGCGCGCAACCGCAGCATAGGTATGGATAATCAGTTGCCGTGGCGACTGCCTGCCGATTTGGCACACTTCAAAAAACTCACCTTAGGTCTGCCTATTATCATGGGTAGAAAAACCTGGGAAAGCTTAGGCCGCCCACTACCGGGTCGTCCTAACCTAGTGATTAGCCGTAATGCTACCTACATGGCTGATGGTGCCAGCGTGCATGGCAGTCTGGATGCTGCCTTAGCAGCCTGCCAAGACAC
>SRSN01000114.1 GCA_004791645.1 Alcaligenaceae bacterium 429 | reverse complement strand
TGCTGCCGGGTGGAATGTCTCGTAATGCTTGCCACACACGCTCTTGGAATGCAGTGCCTTGTATGTCTAGCGGCAGATGTATGCCTATGTTTGGCTGCTCTATAGCTCCCACAACGTGAGCAACCAGTTTGTCGAAATCCGGGTCATCACCAATGAGCTGCGCCTTAGGAAACAAGTCTTGCAGTTGTTGTAGTACGGCTTCTGGGTCGTCATCTAACAGGATGGCACACACACCATGCTGACTTTGTGCCACGGCAATTGCCCCTAGAGAACATTGTCCTAAGGCAAAGCGAATATCAGAGCCAGTTCCACCGGTTTTGTAATGTTTGGCTGGCATGCCTAGTAATTGCTGCGACTGTTCATAAAAGCGGCTGTTGGAATTAAAGCCTGCTTCATAAATGGCATCGGTGACGCTGTGCTTAGGGTCTTGCAGGGCCGCGCGTAAGCGTTGTGCTCGACATGCCGCGGCGTAGGCTTTGGGGGTTAAACCGGTTTCTGCTTTGAAAACGCGGTGAAAGTGATAAGGGCTCAGGCCAGCTGCTGCAGCCAATTCCGCCAGACTCGGGGCAGGGTCTAGTGTTTGCAGTTGGCGGCAAGCCTCAGCGATTAGTGCGGTATGGTGTGTAGTAGTACGCATGGCAGAGCTTCATAAACAAGTCCTATGAGCCTTTAGCGTAAAACTAAAGGCAATTGGCCACACTCCGTTTCTTGCTGTGTATGGGCGCGTTCGTGTTGCAGCAGCCAGAGTTTACGAGGCAAGCCACCACCATAGCCGGTTAAACGTTGGTTACTACCTATCACGCGGTGGCAGGGGATCACGATACTGATGGGGTTAGCACCATTGGCTAATCCTACCGCACGCACCGCTTTAGGGTTATGAATACGTTCTGCTAACTCGCCATAGCTAATGGTTTGTCCACAAGGAATGGTCAACAGGGTTTGCCATACCTGACGTTGAAAGTCGGTACCGCCTGTGCTGGTGGCCAACTGTTCTATGGCTTGCATATCACCGTCAAAATATCGCAGTACGGCTTGGGTTGCGGTAGAGCGCTGATCGGTGTTTTTTACAGTATAGGCCTGACCCTTATATTGCCGCTGCATCAGGGTGTGCAAGCGTTGTGCATAGTCTTCCCAATCTAGGGCGCGTAGCTTTCCCTGTTCGTCGGTAACGACCAACATTTCGCCCAATGGAGTGGGCGCGCGTTCAAGTAAGAAAAGGGTAGGCATGGCAGTTGTACAGCAGTGAATAAGCAGTAAGACAGTGTAGAGTTTTCGCGTCTGATTCGCATCCTCTTTAGGGAAAATGGGCTAACGTATAATCGATGTTTGAGCCTTCAAGCTAGAGCAGGAGCGGGTATGCAACAGGCAGAACAGCAACAGGCAAGGCCTTCCTTGGTAAGGTTTGCAGTGCTCTCCATTGTGGGGGCAATTATTACTATTGCCCTGAAATCGGGGGCCTATTTATTAACAGGTTCAGTAGGCTTGTTGTCTGATGCACTGGAGTCTGTTGTCAATCTGGTAGCAGCGATTTTGGCCATGATTGTGTTGATTATTGCTGCCAAGCCTGCCGATGAAAAGCACCCCTACGGGCACGAAAAAGTAGAGTATTTTTCCAGTGGTGCTGAGGGGATGCTGATCCTTGTAGCCGCGCTGATGATTATTGTGACGGCAGTAGACCATTTACTGCATCCAACAGCGCTGGAACAGCCCGGTTTAGGTATGGGGCTAGCGGTGCTGGCATCCATAGTGAACTTTGTGTTGGCCCGCATACTGCTGTCAGCAGCGCGTCGTCATGACTCAATAACGCTAGAGGCTGATGCTCAGCATATTCTCAGTGATGTCTGGACTACCGGTGGTGTATTGGTGGGAGTGGGCATAGTCATGCTGACTGGCTGGCTATGGGTGGACTCAGTGGTCGCCATCATCGTGGGGCTGCATATTATTCGTACAGGTTGGGGCTTGGTCAAACGCTCAATCAATGGGTTGATGGATGCCGCCCTCGCTGATGACGAAATTGCCAAAATTACGGCAGTCTTAGATAGCTACCAAACACAGGGTGTTTTGTATCATGCCTTGCGCACGCGACGCTCTGGCGCGCAGCGCTTTATGTCAGTGCATATTTTGGTTCCGGGCAAGTGGTCGGTACAAACAGGGCACGACTTACTGGAAGAAATAGAGCAGCGTATTGCAGAAGTGGTGAATCCCATCCAAATAGATAGCCATTTAGAGCCTTTGGAAGACCCTGCTTCGTGGGATGATGGTGAAGCGATGCCAGCAGAGCTACGCGAGTGAGCACGTAACTAGCAAAGTAGGCAGGCTTTAGCACTTAGTAGTTGCTGAGTTGTTAAAACACCGAATTGTGAGTGCTTTATGCTTTAACTACAGTACCTCCATGTTTGAAGTGCAGTCATTCACGGAGGTAAACGATGAGGGATCCCATCGACTGTGCAGTATTAATGTTAGACGGCCAGCACGCATGGGCTAGTGCTGTAGTTGGCGAGTATGCTCAAGGCAGGTTGCGCGTGCAGATGCTGCAACGTGAAGATTCGTTATTGGCACAAGAGGCTGAAGCCACCCAACTATTGCGAGCCTTAGCTATGCCTGCCCGACGCTTTGATGCGTGTTTGCTTTCTGTGTGTCAGCAAAACTTAGCGTTGGTACGTCAAAACCTGTTTTTTGCTCAACAAAGCTTTCAGACGCCGCTGTTTTGTTTGGTGGAAAATCTGAAAGCGGCAGCCATGAATGATCTGTTGAAATTAGGTGTGGCAGATTTTCTACGGGCGCCAATGTGTTTGGAAGAGTTACGCACACGTATTCATATGTTGAAACGGGTGCGACAGGCGGCCCATGCTTTGCAAGATAAGGCAACCACGGCCTATTATGCAGTGGATCTCAATAAGGTAGGCGCAGGGCACAGTGTCGAAGAAGACCATTTATGCGCTACCATATTGCAGCAGAGCGGGGCCACCCTTGAAGCCTATGCCGCAGCAGTTGCTACACGGTATGCCACATCGCGAGAATCCTTTCAGGATGCCAAAAATATTGTGGTTTCGCGGTTTGAACAAGCGTATATACGAGCAGCATTAGGGCGTAGTGCCGGCAATATAGCCATGGCGGCGCGTTCAGTGCAGAAGCACCGACGTGCATTTTGGGCGCTGATGCGTAAGCATGATATCAAGGCGGAAGGCTTTAGAAGCCCATCAGGGCCCCCAGTACACACCGACAGCTAAAATTGTCGGGCATTTTTCTTATAGGGATTGCTGTGTCTTTACCACAACTTAAAAACGATATTCTGTTGCGTTCATTGCTACGTGAGCCTGTGCCATATACCCCTGTTTGGCTAATGCGCCAGGCAGGTCGTTATTTGCCAGAATACCGGGCAACTCGTGCTGAGGCCGGTTCTTTTATGGGGCTAGCTCAAAATCGGGAGTATGCGTGTGAGGTCACATTGCAGCCATTGCGCCGTTTTGATCTGGATGCGGCAATTCTGTTTTCCGATATTTTGACCGTACCCGATGCAATGGGTTTGGGTTTGGGCTTTTACGAAGGCGAAGGCCCACGTTTTGCATCGCCTATTCGTACTGAAGCCGACGTAGATAAACTGCATGTGCCTGATATGGCAAAACTGCAGTACGTGTTTGATGCGGTTGAGCTAATCCGCCAAGAATTAGATGGTCGTGTACCGCTGATTGGTTTTGCTGGCAGCCCATGGACTATTGGCTGCTACATGGTTGAAGGTCAAGGCTCGTCTGATTACCGCATGATCAAAAGCATGCTGTACGCGCGTCCTGACCTTTTGCACCGTATTTTGAAAATCAACGCAGAAACCACCATTGAATACCTAAACCAGCAAATTCGTTCTGGCGCACAAGCCGCGATGATTTTTGATAGCTGGGGCGGTGTGTTGGCCGATGGTCTGTTCCAAGAGTTCTCCCTGCAGTACACCAAAATGGTGGTAGATGGCCTGATTCGCGAGCACGATGGTAGAAAAGTACCTGTGATCGTGTTTACCAAAGGTGGTGGCCAATGGTTGGAAACTATCGCTGATTGTGGCTGTGACGCCATGGGTTTAGATTGGACAGTCAACCTTTCTAAAGCACGTCAGCGTATTCAAGACAAAGTAGCATTCCAAGGTAACTTGGATCCTATGACCATGTTTGGTGGCGAAGAAGCCATTCGTCGCGAAGTACGCCGAGTTATTGATGACTATGGTGTGGTAGGTAAAGGTGGCCACGTCTTTAACTTTGGCCACGGGATCTCTCGCTTCACAGATCCTGATATGGTTAAAGTGTTGGTAGACGAGGTACATAGTTACAGTGCAGCCATGCACAAGTAAGTAAATAAGGGCCTTTGGGCCCTTTTTCACGATTGACATACTGTGGTTGTACACAGTTTTACAAAATAGCTGACTTAGAAGTCGTTATTCATCATAAGTCTTCGGTTTGTTTTGCAAGTTGTTGAATTTAAAGAAATATACTTTCTTTTCAACAGGGACTGTTTATTTTTACAGTAGGTTGCCCACATCAATCCCCACAGTTTCTGGTGTTTTTTCCCCAAAGTTATCCACAGGCTGGTGCTAAGTACATGCTAGATGTCTTATTGACCAGTGCGAGTCATTATGCATAATCCAACTCCTGCATCTGCAGAGCCTACCTTGAGTGTTGAATCTACAGCCAAATACTGGTTACGGGTAGCCTTGGATGTGCCGCTGGATGATTTGTTTGATTACTACCATGACACGGCAGTGGCGGTGGGCAGCAGAGTGTTGGTGCACTTTGGGCGACGTCAGATGGTGGGGGTGGTGGTAGAAACACCTGAGCAACCGGTGTTTGAGGCTAAGCAGGTTAAAGCCATTGATATGCTGCTGGATGATACTGCGCCATTAAGTGCCGCCAGTTTGCAGATGGCGCATTTTGCTGCTAGCTATTACCAGCGACCAGTAGGCGAGGTATTGCTACCGGTGTTGCCGCTGAGTTTACGTAAACCAGCGGCCTATACCGGTAAGCGCGCTGCGGGTGGGCCGGTAGCACGTTTACGTAAACGTCGTAAAGCCGCTGCTAAAGCGCTGCCAAACGAGCAAGAAACTATAGTGTTGAATGCGGAGCAGCAACAGGCTGTGCAGCACATTCAATCCGTTGAAGGGCACCAAACGGTATTGCTGCACGGTATTACCGGTAGTGGCAAAACTGAAGTGTATTTAGCCGCTGCTCTGAAGGTATTAGAGCAGGGCAAGCAAGTCTTATTTATGGTGCCAGAGATCAATCTGACACCACAGTTTGAGCAAGCCTTGAGGCGTAGGCTGCAAAAAGATGGTCACGCCTACGACGTAGCGGTGTTGCACAGCGGTTTGTCTGAGGGTGAGCGTTTGCGTTCTTGGATGTCGTTGGAGCAAGGTGAAGCCCGCGTGCTATTGGGCACTCGTTTGTCTATCTTTGCGCCGCTAGAAGAGCTAGGGCTGATCATCGTAGACGAAGAGCACGACACCTCGTACAAGCAACAAGAGGGGCTACGGTACTCAGCGCGTGACCTCGCTGTGTGGCGCGGTCATGCGGCACAAGTACCGGTGGTACTAGGTTCTGCTACGCCATCCATGGAAAGCTGGGCGCATGCCAAAGAAGGCCGTTATCAACTGTGTTCGTTAACACAGCGTGCGCGTACTCAGTCATTGCCAGAAATACGGTTGGTAGACACTCGCCGGGCTCAACTGGAAGAGGGCTTTTCACCGCAGTTCTTGGATGCCATGCAAAGCTGCTTAGATAATAAGCAGCAGGTATTGGTGTTTCTGAATAGGCGAGGTTATGCGCCAGTGTTAAGTTGCAGCTCATGCGGCTGGTTAAGCCAGTGCAAGCGTTGTAGTGCCTATACGGTGCTGCACCGTAGTAAGGGCGGCAGAACCTATTTACAGTGTCACCACTGTGGCTATCAAGCTGCCGTACCGCGTTTTTGTCCTGATTGTCGTGACCAAGACCTTAAAGCCATGGGTCGTGGCACACAGCGTGTGGAAGAGTTCTTGGCTGAGCATTTCACCGGCGCACGGGTCATGCGCATTGATGCCGACAGTACTAGATTAAAAGGCAGCGCCGAAAAGCTGTTTTCTGAAGTTCATGCTGGCAATGTGGATATCTTGGTAGGCACGCAAATGGTGTCTAAGGGACACGACTTTGCCAATTTGGGCTTGGTAGTGGTGCTAAATGCCGACTCGCAATTGTTTGCGCAAGACTTCCGAGCGCCAGAGCGTCTCTTTGCACAATTAATGCAGGTGGCGGGTAGGGCTGGCCGACATACGGCTGGTGCGCGCGTGCTGATACAAACAGGTTATCCAGAACAAGTGGTGTATCAGTCGTTGTTGAGGCAAGATTATGTGGGCTTTGCGCGTGTCACGTTAGAAGAGCGTAAAACGGTAGGGTTACCGCCGTATTCGTACCAAGCATTGTTGACCGCAGACGCACCAGAATTGGCGCGTGTATTAAGTTTTTTGACGGTAGCCAAAGAGCAGGCGCAAACCTTAACAGGCATACAGCACGTGCAGTTGTATGATCCTGTGCCGTTGCGTATTGTGCGAGTTGCCAATAGCGAGCGGGCGCAGTTACTGGCCGAAAGTCAGCATCGCCCAGCGTTGCAGCAGTTTTTACGTCACTGGCGCCATGTGTTGACACCATTGGCTAAAGAGTATCGGGTACGTTGGGTACTAGAAGTAGACCCCTTGGAGATTTAAGGATAGAACCCTATGACCGTGAGCAATCAAGTACCCACGGATTTAAATGCTGAACAGCGCGAGGCCGTGCTGTATTTGGATGGGCCTGCATTGGTATTGGCTGGTGCAGGCAGTGGTAAAACACGTGTAATTACCCAAAAAATGGCGTATTTATTACGTGACTGTGGCTACAGTGGGCGTAATGTGGTGGCGCTCACCTTTACCAATAAAGCAGCGCGAGAAATGCGCGAACGTTTGGAACAGATTGTAGATAAGCGCTTGATGCGCGGTATTACTGTGAGTACGTTCCACTCGTTGGGGTTGAAGTTTTTGCGTGAAGAATCCAAATGTATAGGGCTGAAAACCAGCTTCTCCATTATGGATTCCAACGATTCTCTAGGTGTGATTCAAGAGTTATTAGCGACCACCGATAAAGGCCGTTTACGCGCCGTACAACAAGAAATTTCCTTGTGGAAAAATGCGCTCTTGGGGCCAGATGCTGCCGAGCGTAGTGCCAGTACGCCTAGTCAGGTAGAAGCTGCACGCGTGTACCGGGATTACTGTGCCACGTTGGCAGCATACCAAGCAGTAGACTTTGATGACCTAGTACGGCTACCCGCGCAAATCTTGCTAGAGCACGAAGAAGTACGCCAGCGTTGGCAGGCTAGGGTGCATTATTTGCTGGTAGATGAATACCAAGATACCAACCAGTGTCAGTATCAGTTCTTGCTTAGCCTGATCGGGTCTAGAGGCATGCTGACGGCAGTGGGGGATGATGACCAAGCTATTTATGCGTGGCGCGGAGCTACCGTAGAAAACTTAGAACGCCTGGGTGTAGACTTTCCAGACTTACGGTTGATCAAACTAGAGCAAAATTACCGGTCCGTGCAGCGCATTTTGACTGCCGCCAATAATGTGATTGGTCATAATCCTGTGGTGTTCGGTAAAAAGCTGTGGTCAGACTTGGGCATAGGCGAAAGCATTTCTATCAAAGCGTCCGAGAACGAGTTGGCCGAAGCCCAATGGGCGGGAGTCACGATTTCAGCCGATCGTTTTGATCGTAAAGCGCAGTGGAAAGATTTTGCTATTTTGTACCGTAGTAATCACCAGGCCAGAATCTTGGAACAAACGCTGCGTGACATGCGTATTCCCTATGTGATTGCTGGTGGGCAAAGCTTTTTTGATAAAGCTGAAATTCGCGATATTTTGGCGTACCTACGTATTATCGCGAATGATCAAGATGATCCTGCCTTTATACGTGCAGCCACTACCCCTAGGCGCGGTATAGGTCAAACCACCTTACAGAGTTTGGGTGAGTATGCTGCAAGTAGTGGTCAGTCCTTATATGAAGCTGTTTTTGAAATAGGGCTTACCGACCGTTTGGCTGAGCGCCAATTGCAGCCTTTGCGCACCTTTGCCGACTTTATTCAACGCATACGAGACAGGTCCGAGCAAGCGGGTGCAGATGCTGGTGAGTTGCTAGACGAATTGCTACATGCCATCGACTACGAACGTTATCTCTATGACATGTTTGATGAGCGTCCTGCGCAATTGCGGTGGACTAACGTCTTAGAGCTTATAAGTTGGCTAAAACGCAAAGCTGACGAAGATGGCATGGGGCTGCGCGAACTGGTGCAGCATGTGGCATTAATCACCATGCTAGAGCGTGGCGAAGACGACGAAGAACCCGATGCAGTACGACTGTCTACCTTGCATGCATCCAAAGGTTTGGAATACCCACACGTGCTGCTCATAGGGGTAGAAGAAGGCTTACTACCTCACTTAGGGCGCGAAGACGAAGATATCGTGGGTGACGAACACGAGGTGCTAGCGAACCGCGTACAAGAAGAGCGTAGGCTGATGTACGTAGGTATTACGCGTGCTCAGCGTAGTTTGCGTTTGAGTTGGTGTAAACGTCGTCGTAGAGCACGAGAATACGTGGTACGCGAGAAATCCCGTTTTATTGAGGAAATGGGGTTGGAGGCTGTGCCTGAAGAAAGCCCAGAAGACAAAGCCTTAAGCCCCAAAGAACGTTTGGGTCGTCTTAAAGACTTGCTCACCAAACCCGGCAGTGCGTAACGCAGCCTCCGTCAGCGGGGCATAAAAAAATCCCAAATCGAAGGGAGATCGATTTGGGATCTAAGCGAAGTGATGCAATTTTCGGTAACTACATTACTGCCGATAACCGCAGGTATCGTAAGGCATTAGTACCAATGAGAGCGGTAGCGTGGGTCACGCATACGGGCTTCATGAATAGTATCTGCCAACGTCCACAGCATATGAACAGCGCCGTAGGAACAACGTTTCAATGTATGCAGTGCAGTTTTCATGGCAAATAGTCCTCAATCAAGGGTACGGAATTCGGTAGGCTATACAGCCTCAGGTTTTACAAGATGGTGTCTTGAGCGGCTTGAACGCGTGCGTCTTTGATAATACGTTTCAGTGCAATCAATAGTTTTTTCATGGTGGATCTCTCTACGTAATGGGTGGGTGTAGAAATGTGCTGCAGTTTTGCTGCGTATCCAGGCTGTACATCATTCCAGCGCTGGCTGTATAGGTAAGACATTGCAGGAATCATGTACGTCTCTTCTTCATTTCTGAGCAGATGAATCAATTATAGGGTTTACCCTAGTCTGTATGCAAGGGTTTACCCTAGGGTGCTGTAAAAGGTGTTGTTTTTCGTGTGCTTACAGGGGGATGGCGCGAGAATCCTGAGCGCTATTTGCACAATGATGTGTCAAAAAATAAAGAAGTGTGGCGAGCATTGATGCTAACGTATGTCTCTACTTCCCCTTATTTTTGGTAGGTGGTTTACCCCTTATGTCTACTCGCTTAGCTCCGTTAGCTGGGATCCGTGTATTGGATTTGACCCGTGTTTTGGCCGGGCCGTGGTGTACCCAGAACTTGGCTGATTTGGGTGCCGAAGTTATCAAGATTGAACGCCCAGGTTCGGGTGACGATACTCGCGGTTGGGGGCCTCCGTACCTGCGTGATGAAGCTGGTAACAACACTAGCGAAGCGGCGTACTACATGGCTGCTAACCGCAACAAGAAATCAGTCACCGTAGACATGGCCACACCTGAAGGTGCAGAGCTAATACGTGATTTGGCATTGCGTTCTGATATCGTGGTGGAAAACTTCAAAGTAGGGGGCTTGGCTAAATACGGTCTTGATTACGCCTCACTGAAAGCCATCAACCCACGTTTGATTTATTGCTCAGTAACAGGCTTTGGCCAAACAGGTCCTTATGCTCCACGCCCTGGTTACGACTTCATGATTCAAGCCATGGGTGGTTTGATGAGCGTAACAGGTGAAAAAGACGACCTACCTGGTGGTGGCCCACAAAAAGCGGGTGTAGCTGTAGCCGATTTGATGACCGGTATGTACGCCACAGTAGGCATCTTGGCGGCGTTGCGTGAGCGTGATCGTTCGGGTTTGGGGCAGCATGTAGACATGGCATTGTTGGATTGCCAAGTCGCCATGATGGCCAACCAAAACATGAACTACCTCACCTCTGGCAAAGCACCACAGCGAGCCGGTAACGCACACCCTAACTTGGTGCCCTACCAAGTATTTGCGACCAGCGATGGCCACATTATTGTGGCCGTAGGCAACGACAGCCAATTCCGTAACTTCTGCCGTGTGGCCGAATGCACCGAACTGGCCGAAGATCCACGCTTCCTGACTAACCCACAGCGTGTGATGAACCGTGAAGCACTGATTCCCGACTTAGCGGAAATCATGCTGACACGTTCTTGTGCAACGTGGTTAGAACAACTGGAAGCCGCAGGTGTGCCAGCGGGCCCAATCAACACCTTGGATCAAGTGCACAACAATCCGCAGGTATTGGCACGTGGCATGAAAATCAGTATGCCTCACCCTACCGCGGGTCAAGCAACCTTGGTGGGTAGCCCCATCCGTTTGTCTGATACACCCGTGGAATACCGCAATGCGCCACCTATGCTGGGTGAGCATACCGAAGAGGTATTGCGTGATGTGTTAGGTTTGGATGCGGCGCAAATTGCCAAATTCACTAATCAGTAAGTAGGCTGATTAACGCTGCTGGGTAGCTATTGCTGGTAAATGCACGATGTTCAGGCGTGGTTTACCAGCATGTTTTTTTAGGTATGAGCTACATAAGAACGGGCAGTAAACCTAGCAACAGCTAGAAGCATCAGGGGACGGAGAGGAAACTTTTTTGATTTGGTGTCTCAAATCACAAAAAGTATTCCTGCAGTTCCCGGCGTGTGCGATGGATGCAGCATTACGCTGATCTAAGAC
>SRSN01000113.1 GCA_004791645.1 Alcaligenaceae bacterium 429 | reverse complement strand
GGTAGTAGTTGGCGCGGGAGGTGCGTAGAGGGAGCAGAAGTAGCATAAAATTTTTTCCACGATTGATGATGGTTGGTGTTTTGGCGGTGCCTTTACCACCCCCTGCTGGGGCAGTCTCTAAAAAAACCGCCAATACGGTGATCGGTGCTGGGCTAGGAGCCGCCGCAGGCGCTGTGCTGTCCGATGGTGATACAGGCGTTACATTGGGTGCAGCCGCTGTGGGTGGTCTGCTTGGTAATGTATTAACGTCTGAGTCACATCGTGATCGTCGTGTAGGGCGTCATGGGTATAGACACGACAACGGTTGGCATAAACACAACCACAACAAGCATAAAAGACGTCATCATCGCTAGTAAGGCTGCGTTTAGGCAGTATGTTTTGTTGTTGATGAAGAGTGTTTTATGAGGATTCAAATCATAGAATCTGCTAACTGGGCTGATATTTTGCGCATTCAAGCCCAGTCGTATGCAGCAGAAATTCTTGAGGATGAAGCAGTACTACGTAGCAAATGGGCATCTGCACCGCAGCACAATGTGGTGTGTGTAGATGATCACAATACGATATTGGGCTATTTGCTGAATCACCCGTGGCATACCGAAGAGCCACCAGGTTTGCACGAAAATCTGCAAGCTGGTTTGCCAGTCAAAAGTTGGCATTTACACGATTTAGCGATTTCTCCTTTAGCCCGAGGCAAAGGGGTGGCGAATCTATTGGTGCAGCACGTGATGGACAACGTGCAGCGCATGAATGTTGCGTCGGTGAGTTTGATTGCCGTGCAAGGCTCTACGCCTTTCTGGTCTCGCTACGGTTTTGAAGCGCAAGCTGCTTCGGCTGCTACGTGTGAAAGTTATGGTGGCGAAGCGGTGTGGATGAAGCGCCGTTTTTCGTAATGTGATCAATTTTTGATCAGCACATAGCTAGCCAACGTCGTTGTTAGCGTTGGCGCTATTACCCCCGCTTTGTCCTCAGTGTTATACACAGGGGCGGGGGATAACCTACTTTTATCCCAGACGCATCTCGTTCATATCTAGGCGATGAGTCATTTCACGTGCAAGTTCATCAGAGATCTTCTGTTGTCTGGCGAGTTTAAAAATAGTGCTGCGAGCCGCGTGTAGAGCGGCTTTGGTTAAACGCATTTCCATCTCGTATTGTTGGCGCGTCACGCTTTGAGTGTCGGATTGATCTGGACTGCCTAAGGCTTCATGCAAATTATCGAGCACACGTTGTAGGGTGTCTTCACCATGATGCTCAAAGAAGTCGTGATACAGCTCCTTTTCTTTTTCCACAAGGGTGGCCAGAATTCGGTTGGCTTCGTCGTGGGCGCTATTCCAGGCAAGTAAACGTTGTTCTTCACGCTCGGTGTACTGGGCTTTAGCCTGATTTTTTAGAAAATAGGGCAGGGCAATGCTGGCTGAGATCAGTGAGACAATAATTACACTGGCCGCAAGGAAAATAGCCAAGTCTCGGGCGGGGAAAGGGGTGTTAGGCCCTAAAGTTAGGGGTAATGACATCACACCAGCTAAGGTGACAGCTCCCCTTACCCCACCAAATGAAATCAACCACAATACGCGTGAGCTTAATTGTTCTGGCAGGTTTTGGGGGCGATAGCGTTTGGGCAGCTTATTTAATATCCACAAGATGGCAGCTACCCACACGAATCGGAAAAGCGATAGCACTATACAAATGACCAAGGCATAGAGCAGCATCCAACTCGGGTTTTGGTGGCCGGTTTCGCGAACCACGTCCATCGCACCGTGGAAAATCCCCGGTAACTGCTCGCCCAGTAACACGAACATCGTACCGTTTAGGGTGAATTGCAGCATGTCCCATACGACGTAGCGGCGTACGCGAGTCATTGCGCCTTCTAGACCAGACAGGTCGGAGTGTGCCAAGGTAATACCAGCCGCTACGGCCGCAAGAATGCCTGAGGCCTCTAAGTGTTCTGCCAGCATGTAAGCACAAAACGGCATCAGCAGGCTAAAGAGTATTTCTGAACCCGCTTCTTCCCCATAGCGTCTGATGAATTGATTGCGAACGAAAATCAGTGCGCGGGCAACCACCACACCGGCTAACAGCCCTACGATGGCTACCCATAAAAAAGACAGGGTGGCTGATGACAAGACAAAGGTGCCAGTCGCCGTCGCGGCTACCGCCAACCTGAAGGCCACCAAACCACTGGCGTCATTAAATAGTGCCTCGCCTTCTAAGAGCGACATGATGCGTTTAGGTACGGGCAGTTTGCGCGTGATCCCGGATACCGCTACAGCGTCTGTGGGAGACACAATAGCTGCCAAGGCAAACGCCACTGGCAAAGGCATGGCTGGGATCATCCAATTGATCAAATACCCGAGGCCCAGAACCGTAATCAGCACCAAGCCAAAGGCTAGATGGAAAATGCCTAACCTATCGCGACGTAGGCTGTCTTTGGGAATACGCCAACCATCCATAAACAAGAGTGGTGGCAGAAAGAGGAAAAAAAAGATATCTGGATTAAGCGTAATTCCCTCATTAAACACGCCAGAAATCAACATGCCCAAGGCTATCTGAATAAGCGGCAACGGAAAGGGAATGGGTAAAACCCGTAATATGGCACCGCTAATTAAAACTGCAATAAAAATGGTCAGAATAAGACTGATCAGTTCCACGGTTTTTCCTCTGTTGTCTTTATTCTACTGAAAGCCTAAAGGGGCATCGTTTGATCGATGGGGGCAGTGTTACTATCTTGTTTGCATTTTACGAGTTTGTCGTGTCCTGGCTCAAAGGTATTGTGAATGAAACCCCTTAAGCTGTTGTTTCTTTTTTTTATAGCCACCTTATCTGGGTGTGGCCAGGCTAGAGCACCATCTTTTCTTTTATTCGGCTCGTATTTCCCTTCTTGGTTAATAGGCGTAGGCGTCTCTATTCCTATCGTGCTGCTGATTAGAATGGTGATGATACGTACAGGCATAGAAGAATATATACCTGCACGTTTATTGGTTTATGTGTCCATGGTGGTGTTGTGCACCATGGCGTTCGCTTTTATTTATTCTCCGCGTTGAACGTTATGGCTGATACCAGACAGCATCCTGCAAAAAAAAATCTGGCACGGGTAATCGCTGTGCTGGTGGTCGCCCTGGCAGTATTCATTGGTTATCTTTTTTGGGGTTTTCTTAAAAATCACCCTGTATCAGAAGATGCCACCATTCAAGCAGAGATTGTGCATATTAGTTCTGCTGTGCCAGGGAAAATCATAGAACTTAATGTGAAAGAGGGTGATCGCGTCACTAAAGATGCGGTGTTGTTTCGTTTAGATCCTGAAGTCTATGAGTTGCGCGTGCAGCAAGCTAAAGCCGAAGTGGCTGTAGCGACGGCAACCTTGGCAACCATTAAACGTCATATACGCGCTGAAACCTCTAATGCGTCTATTGCCGATGAGCAAATACGCCGGGCACAGACGAATTTAGAATTGGCGAGCCGAACCGTACAACGTTTACGCCCTTTGGCTCAAAAAGGCTATGTGACCAAACAAGAATTGGATACGGCCGTAACGGTAGAGCGTGATGCACGTGTGAGCCTAACCCAAGCCCAATCGCAAGCCGAAGCGGCTGAAGCGTTGATTGGTGAAACAGCCGCCGCCGAAGCGACCTTGGAAGTTGCACAAGTTGCCTTAGCGTTAGCTGAAAAAGCGTTGGATGACACTGTTATACGAGCCCCTAATAATGGTTTAGTAGTGGGCCTGCATGTGTCGGAAGGCGAGCGCTTGTTGCCTGACCAATCGTTATTCACGTTGATTAATTCTGATCACTGGTTTGCTACGGCGTACTACCGCGAAACCGATTTACCCGCCATAGAGTTGGGGTCGTGCGCGACGGTCTATACCATGATGGCGCCTAAGCGCACTATAGAAGGTAAGGTGGTAGATATTGGCTGGGGAGGAAGCACCGAAGACATGTTGTCGCTACCGCGCTCATTGCCTTTTGTTCAGAAGTCACTGAACTGGGTTCGGGTGGCACAGCGCTTCCCCGTGCGTGTCCAATTAGATAACCCTCCTGCTGAATTAATGCGCATGGGAGCATCTGCCTCCGTCTCCATACGCTCTGGCGATGCGTGTCAGGAGCACTGATGTCCGCAGCACTGTGGCAAGCCATCAAAGCAGAGCTAGTACCTTTTGAAGGTAGGCTAGGGATGGCGTGGCGTGTAGCGGCGATTTGTTCGCTCACCGCTATGGTGTTCATGATTTATCAAATACCACTGGTAGCGATTGGCTGCTATTTAGTGCTGTTTCTGATTCGCCCCAATACTGCTGAAAGTATGCTGATGGCCATTGGCATTTGTGTGCTGGTGTCGTTAGTGGTGGTGATGCTGTTCATGTTGACCCGGCTGGCTGTTGAAAGCCCGTTGTGGATCATGACCATTATTGCAGTGGGCTCGTTTGTCTTTCTTTATTTAGGTGCCGCTAGCAAGCTAGGGCCGGCAGGCAGTATTTTGGCCTTAGTAGTGGCATTCATTATGACGCTGGTGGGCTACGTACCTTTTGGTGAAGTCGCGACCCGCGCCATTTTGTATGCATGGTTAATGGCACTGACCCCCATGGGCGTCTTGTTAGCCTTCTTAGCGGTGGTAGGGCCTTCGCCACGCCGGTTGACCCGCCAGCGATTAGCAGAGCGTTTGCAGTTGATTGCTGCCAGCCTGCGACAAACAGCTGATCCGTCAGACTTAGAAACGGCTTTGCGTGAGGGCAATGATTTCCTCACTAAAACCATTATTTTTGTGAAGCTCTTTAGTTTGAGCCCACGCGCCGAACTGCAACGCATACAAGCACTGCAACACAATAGCTATCAGTTGTTATTAGCGTGTAAGGCACTAACACGATCATCACAGCGTGATGCAGATAGCGCCGAGTGGTTGGCACAACGTTGCGAGGCATGGGCTGCTGCCGTGTTGTGTGGCGAAGCAGCCGAAGATGCCACTGTGCCGACGTTGCAACTGCCTAATAGCGCCTGGCAACGTATCGCGTATTTGGTAGAGCATGTGGTGGAGTCTTTGCTACCAAAAGAAAAAAGCCCCACGTCGGGTTTCTTTTTGCCGGATGCGCGAAGCAATCCCACCTACCAGTATTACGCGCTGAAAACGACTGCAGCGGCCATCATTTGTTATCTGGTGTACACCGCTTTGCAATGGCAAGATATACACACCGCCATGATTACCTGCTACGTGGTGGCCTTGGGCACTACAGGTGAAACGGTACACAAGCTGACTCTACGTATCGTGGGATGTTTGATTGGTGCAGCGTTAGGTGTAGGCTCGCTCTTATTGTTGATGCCATACATGACGTCCATAGGCGAGCTGATGCTACTGGTGTTTGCAGGTACCTTATGTGCCGCGTGGGTGTCAGTAGGCTCTGAGCGTATTTCATATGCTGGCGTACAAATTGGCCTCGCATTTTTGCTGACGGTACTACAAGGTTTTGGGCCGGATGTAGAGCTGTCGGTAGCGATGGATCGTATTCTGGGGGTGTTGCTGGGGAACGCCGTGATGTATGTGATGTTTACGCGGGTTTGGCCGTGGAGCACCACTAAAGCGGTAACGCAGCGTTTACAGCAGTTGCTAGGTTGGTGGCGAGAAAAAGCCGCTGCGCAGCCTACATGGCAAGCATCGCAATGGCAGGATGTGGGTGAGTACATTGTGGGTGAAGTGGCAACGGTAAGAGAGCAGTTGGTGATGCGGCACTTTGAACCTACCGCCTTACGCCCCGCTACACAGCAACAGCAGGTATTGCTAACTATGCCCGATGCCTTAGAAACGTTGTATTTGCAGGCAGCCTTCCCGCAGCAAGACATTACGGAACAACAGGCAGCCGAGTTAGTGCAGGCCTTAGAACAATTGGATCAACAGCTGTTGGATAGCGCAACGGACGATGTGGGCTCGTTGGCTATGGCAAAGGGACAAGAATGAAAGAGCCATTACGTACAACGGCACTGAAACGAATGACGGTGATTACACTGGGGGCGCTGCTCAGTGGCTGCGCGTACACCAGCATAGAGCGCGCACCGGAACAGCATGATAAGCCGTGGCAGGGAAATAGAAGCATGGTGGCTTCTATGGCTTACCAACCTGCAGGGGTAACGCTGCAAGAAGGGCACGAGTACGGCTTGGCTGAACTTATAGATTTAGGTCAGCGCAACAACATGGAAACGCGACAGGCGTGGAACCGAGCACGTGAGGCAGCGTTGTCAGTGGGCTTGGTAGAAGCCACCTTTTTGCCGGTGTTAAGTGCCAACGTGATTGCAGGGCATCAGCGTTCCTCTAGACCATCCCCCTTAGCGAATCTGGGGGGCGGTGATCGTATCCGTACCTCGGTAGAGGGCGTGGTACCTGCCTTAACCCTAGGGTGGTTACTGTTTGACTTCGGTAAGCGCGAAGCCTTGTTAGAAGGGGCTGAACATATCTCGTTCGCGAGTAATGTGCTGTTTAACGCCGTGCATAAAAAAGTCATACGTGATGTGACGGATCAGTTTTATCAATACAACACGGCCAGACACCGAGCACAGTTAGCGCAAGAGGCTCTGAAAAATTACCAAGCAGTAGAAGACGCGGTGACGGCGCGTTTGAACGCGGGTGTGGCGACACGTTTAGATCTGGTGATGGCGCAGCAGGCCGTAGCTCAAGCCAAGTTGTATGTGGTGACCAGCCAAGGTCTAGAGAAAAATGCGTACCTGACTTTGTTGAAAGTGGTGGGCGTGAACCCCGCCGAACAGGTCAATATTGCTTCAGCGGTAGATCACCGTTTACCGGCACCCGCTGACCCCATGACAGAACAGGTATTACAGAAAGCGATTCTGGAGCGGGACGATGTAGCGGCAGCATATGCGGCATTAAAAGCCGCAGAAGCAGGCGTTAAAGTGGCTAAGGCTGACTTTATGCCTAGCGTCTTTATGGGCGCTGTACTCGCGAAAAATCGCACACAGTTTGATGTGCAAGACCTACCTATTCCTTTACCTGGGTTAACCAACCGCTCTACTTCTACTGGGGTGTTGGTGGGTGTGAGCATCCCTATCTTTGACGGTGGCTTGCGCAGTACCTTATTGAGTAAAGCAGAGATCCATAGGCAAGAAGCAGAAAACACTTTGCAAGCGTTGCAGCGTGATGCATTGCGTGAAATTATCGCTGCTGAAACCATGTTGGACTCAGCATTACAAAGCTATCAAACCGCGACCGATTTAGTGAACGCAGCAGAGACAGCGTATGACGCTGCATTGGATGCTTACCAAGTAGGTGTGGGCACCATTACCATGGCAACCGAAGCAGCCAGTGCCGTGCTGCTGGCCAAGCAAGCGCAGGTGGATGCGCACAGTGCATCGTTAATCGCTGCGGCGAACTTAGCCTTTGTGATGGGTGAATAACAAAACAGGCCGCATGATGCGGCCTGTTTGTTGTGAGTCATGCGCGACGGTTACAGCGCTGGAGTACCTAGAATCTGCTGGCCTGTACCCAGTTGTTTTTCTATGGCACGACCAATAGATAACAAGCGTCGTTCTTGTCTATTGGCGCACATCAACTGCAAGCCTACAGGTAGGCCCAAGCTGTCTGCACCTACCGGCATACTCAACGCACACAAATCCAGTAAGTTAGCGATAGAGGTATTGCGCAGTGTCAGCAGGTTAGCGTGGCGGTACGCATCGGTTTGGCGCATCGCTTCAATAGTAGGTGGGGCAATAGCGATAGTGGGAGTCATCACCACATCTACCATTTGGAATAGCGGTTTAACTTGCTCTGCACCTGTGCGCAACACGCGGCGTCGGCGCAGGTATTCGTTAGATGTCATGGTGCTGGCGGCCTCTACACGCATTTGCACCATAGGGTCTAAACGGTCTAACCACTCAGGCAAGCTGTTGTGCAACAGGTCGGACAGCTCAGGCGCACCTAATCCACCCACTTTAAACACGTCATACACCTCATTGCAGTGAGGAATGTGTACAGGTACTAAAGTGGCGCCCCATTGCTCGAATTTGCTTAAAGTTTGGCGTATGAGTTGTTCAATATCGGGCGATACGTCATCCCAGAAGAAGTGCTCCGGTACACCAATGTGCAAACCTTGTAGGCTATGTAGGGTTGGGACTGCGCTGTCATCGTGATTGATCTGACTATCCATCGCGCAGAAAGCAAATGCTAAATCCTCTACGCTACGTGCTAGCAACCCGGGGGTGTCCAGAGTAGGGGATAGCGGCACAATATGCTGGTTTGACCACAACTGAGCACTCAGTTTCAACCCGGTTGTACCGGTAAACGATGCTGGTATACGTACCGAGCCAGCGGTGTCTGTACCCAGTGCTAACAACGCACTACCTTGCAGCAAACTTACTCCTGCACCAGAGCTAGAACCGCCAGGTACGCGGTGCTCACCTTGTACAGACCATGGGTTAACGGGTGTACCCCAGTGGGCATTTGTTCCTATGCCGCCAAAGGCAAATTCCACTGTATGGGTTTTGCCGGTAATGGGGGCGAGCTGAGACAACAGACTACGTACCACAGGACCTGCTTGTTGCCAGTTGCTGGGCAGTGCATGAGAGGAACCTGCAAACACAGGCATATCAGGCACGCCGTACAAGTCTTTGACGGATGTAGGAATCCCCATCAATGGACCCAGATCAATACCTTGTTTAAGCAAACTATCAATGGCGTCAGCTTGTTTCTGTGCGGCTGCGCCATTCCAGTGTTTATAGGCTTGCAACACAGGTTCGTGTTGGGCATAGTTTTGTGCGCACGCTTGCATCAAAGTGTGGGCGCTGAGCACGCCATCGCGTAGCTGTTGGTGCAAAGACTGTAAGGAAGCTGTCTGTGTGGTCATGGGTAGTCTCGTATTCTGATTGTTGCTGGTATTAGTGCTTATGCTGCGTAGCCGAAATAGCTTGATGGCGAATGCGCCAGTCGCTCAGTGCTAGGCAAGCCAACTGACGTTTTCCTTGTGCCACGAGTTGGGCTGAAGGGGTGTCAGTAGGTTGTAGTTCACCACGCTCATTCCAATTCAGGTAATGGGGTTTCCACAAGTTGCTGATGGCACCCTCACGACTGATGGAGACGCCTCGCCCGCCATCTGATGAGGATAACGATACTGCCGTGGCTTCTGTGGATGACGGCGTATACAGGTCGCGACCGGATGAGCGGGGGAGCGTTTGAGCAGGTAAAGAATGCGCCCATAGTGTTGGGAATATGTCTTGGTGACTGCTCCACGCGTGCAGGTCCACAGGCACGTCATCGTCTCTGTAAGCGGTAGGAATGTAGAACAGGATTGGCACACCAAACTTATAGGCCAGTTTTGTGTTGTCAGGGTAGGCGAACAATGTTCGGCCGTTGTGATCTCCTGAGGCAGCAAACAGCGTGTGATCCAGCAATTTTTGCTGCTCTAGAGTGTTGAGGAACTCACCCAGCGCATTGTTGGCGTACTGGTAAGTCTGCAAAATAGATAAGCCGGTGGCGGCATCTGTAGCCATGTCTGAGCCCAGCGCAGCCGTATCCAATGCTGCCGGTGTGTAGTGGGCAGGAATGCGATAAGGCGGGTGATTGGTGACAGACAGCATAAACAGCATGACTTTTTCACCTTGCTCATCAGCGTCTTTGAGCAGTTCGGCCGCATATTTGAACATCCACTCGTCATCTAAGCCCCATGTGTGGGAAGACGCATCAGGGAAGCGCGTGCGAATGTCGTTTTCGTCGTGTATTTCATCAAAGCCTTGGCGTAGCAAAACGGTGTTCAGTTGTCGCCAGCTACCAGGGCCTGCCGTCAAGAAGATGGTGCGGTAACCTGCATCTTTGTAAGGCTTGATACGTGAGGTGTCGTAGCTTTGATAACCATAGCGGCTTTGCGTAAGCGGCGAGATGGGCGTGTCTAGCAGCACTGCTTCTAGGCTTGGGTGTGTACCGTTATCAGAGGAAATAGCATGGTCAAAGTAGTCAGCTTTGCCTTCTACCCAAGGACGCAATTGACCCAATACATCGTTTTGTTTGGGGTCGTCATAGTCCATTAGATGGCGTCCCCATGACTCCATCAGCGCTACCACAACATGAGGTGCTGGAGTATCGGTTGTGTACGTGGCAGGGTATTGCTGAAATAGCAAACTGGTATCGTCGATGGCTTGGGTAGGGTCTGCATAGCATTGTTGAGCAGCCTCTTGCCACGTAGCAAAGCCTGCTAAGCGTAAGGCTTTATCAGGATCTTTACCCAGATCGTTGCTGCTACGCTCTTTACGAGCTAAATCCAACGCATGTAGCCCACTGGGCACCATACTATTCACAAACGCATCCTGTGAAACCGTCATGTGCATGCTGCGTAATGGAAACTTGCCTATGCTGCCACGTCCCAGCAAGACCAATACTGCAACGCTACCAATCACTAGTACAGCTAAACCAGCGGCACTGCTGTGTGATAAGGGATGCGATAGTCGGTATTGCCCCCACTGTTTAGCCAACCACCATTGCACGCTGCTACCAATCAAGATTAGGGCTAGCAACGAAATGACAGGGAAGTCTTGCCACATGGTTTGCACAACGGCAGAGGTGTCGTCTTCAGCAAAACCGAAGATCAAGGCATTGATGGGGCCTTGGTAAAAGGTGAAGTAATAGAAGTTCACTGCGCTCAGCAGATTCAGCGCTACCAGCAATACAAAGGCGTAAATCAGGAAGAAGGCGTAAAAACCTTTCCAAAGTGTTGCTGAGACCCTATAAAACACCAAGCTGATCAAAATAAAAGGCCCCATTAAGATGGCCAAGAATTTAAGATCAAAGCGTAGACCTATCCAGAATGCGCGCCCCACATCTGCTTGGAACAATGAAATGTTGGCGGGCCCCTGAAAGTACAGTAGGGCAAATCTGGCTAGTGCTAATCCTAGTGCAGCCAGCAGTATCAGCATCCATACAGTGCGAAACAGGCAAGACCAGCGAGTACGGAAAGTGTGGTTGGGTGAAGCGTGAAAGACGGTGCGCATGAAGTGCAGGAGGCTATTTTAGGTTTGAATATGTTGTCTGTATGCGATGGATAC
>SRSN01000112.1 GCA_004791645.1 Alcaligenaceae bacterium 429 | reverse complement strand
TAAAAATATCTATTTTGTATTCCGTAATGCTTTAGCAGAAATAATAGCAAGAATAGTAATACCGCCTGCATTAATAATAGCCATAGCATGAAGCCCTGATATAGAGGCAGTTTGTGCGTGAGTATATATGCCTTCAGGTAGCTGCTCTAGAACGGATGAAGCCGCCCATAAACTGTCCGTCACAGTGTGTTGTAATGCGACGCTGAGGTTTGGCCAGTCTTGCGCCAGTAGCGGTCATAGCGGCTGCACGCGGTACGCACAGCGCCGTGCTTGATGGAGTATGTGCTCGGTGCGTTCTACCTTGGCCTGCAAGACTTCCCTAAAAACGGCCAACTCCGCTCTACAGAAGCTCTGACAAGTAGATGCCGCAGCGCAAATGGGGCAGTGGTTCTCTATCAATACAAAGCTGCCATCTTCGCACTCTTCATATTCAGCCATATAGCCTTCATGCGAGCGTAACTGCGCAAGTTTGGCAATGCGGTCTTTGAGCGTAGTCAAACCCTGCAATTCACGGTGATACAACTCACGGCTTTGTTGCTCGCGCATATCTATCAAGCGATCTATAGCTTGTTCACCAAATGCCTGCCTCACGGTGTTGAGCAGTTGTATGGTGAGCTCAGAATGGGTATCTGGAAAACGCTGGTGGCCGGCTTCGGTCAATCGCCAATACTGACTAGGGCGACCTACGCCTTTGCTGTTTGAATCAGTTTCCACGACGACTAGTTCGGCAGCAGCCAGTTTTACAAATTGCTGTCGTGCGGCTTCAGCCGTAATACCCAACTGCTTACCCGCATCGGCAGCTTGTTGCGGGCCGCGTGTTTTTAGCAGATGCAGTAAGCGATCGGCAGTAGATTGAGTAGGTTGTACGGTATTTTCCAAGGGTTTTCTTGACAAATTAAAGGTGCGTTTTTAATATTCAAAGCAAATGCTTGTTTAATTAATGTAGCGCATTACAGTGTCCTAGGCAACGTTGCATAGGGGCGTTATGTTGCCTGGAGAATATATGTCAGCTCATGACGGTAGTTGGGGGGATTTGCTATCTGGCAAGAACCTCGCTGGATCCATTGCGTTGGCGGGTGGGGTGGCTTTGCATGCCATCAATATTTATATAGCAACTACCGTCTTGCCTTCAGTGGTAAAGGACATAGGCGGTTTGGATCTGTATGCGTGGAACACGACGCTATTTGTAGTGGCGTCAATCTTAGGTTCCGCATTGACCGCAAAACTCTTAGCGACGACTGGCTCTAGAGGGGCTTACGCCATAGCGGCTGTGCTATTTATGGCTGGTAGTGTGATCTGTGCGGCAGCGCCTACTATAGCGGTGATGTTATTGGGGCGCACATTACAAGGTGTAGGGGGCGGCTTTTTATTCGCGTTGGGCTACGCGATGATTAATAGCGTCTTTGAGCAGCGGCTATGGCCTAGAGCAATGGCACTGATTTCGGGGATGTGGGGTGTAGCCACCTTGTTTGGGCCTGCTATAGGCGGCATTTTTGCGCAACTGGATGCATGGCGCTGGGCGTTTGGGATGCTGGTGCCGGTGACCTTGGTGTATATGGTGCTGGTATGGCTAGTTTTACCGGCTCGCAGTCAAGAGAGGCTAGCGGCGAAAGCGCTTCCTGTGCCTCAGTTGTTGTTGCTGACAGTAGCTGTTTTAGCGGTGAGTGTAGGCAGTATGTCGCATGATCCAGTTTGGAACTTACTGGGGGTGGCAGTGGCTGCTGTCATGGTGGCCATGTTAGTGCGTCAAGAGTTCACCAGTAACCTGCGCTTATTGCCTAAGGATGCGTTGCGTATGCATTCACCGTTGTTAATGTTGTACCTGACGATGGGGTTACTCGTAATCGGTATGACTAGCGAAACGTTTGTGCCGTATTTCTTGCAGCTATTGCACGGCCAGTCGCCCTTGATCTCGGGTTATTTGGCGGCGCTAATGGCTGCTGGGTGGACTGTAGCAGAAATCTGGAGTTCTGGTTGGCAAGGCCGTGGTATACGTGCAGCAATCGTTAACGGCCCCGTGGTGGTGCTAGTGGGTATGGTGCTGTTGGCGTGTAGTGTGCCCTTGCATGGTCAAGGCGACTGGTTGATATTAGCGGCCATTTGTGTGGGCTTATCGTTGGTGGGTTTTGGTATAGGGTTGGGCTGGCCACATATGCTGACACGTATTTTGCAAGTCGCGCCTAGTGATGACAAAGATGCCGCAGCAACATCTATTACCACTGTACAGTTGTTTGCGACGGCATTGGGTTCTGCTTTAGCGGGTATGCTGGCAAACGTAGGTGGTTTGAATGTACCTGGCGGTGTAGCGGGTATGTCTAGTGCGGCAGGGTGGTTGTTTTGGGTGTTGGCCGCGGCTCCGTTGCTGGCAGTCTTTAGTGCGATACGAGTGTCGGCAGTACTCAAGCAGGAGCATGCTAGCTAAGTATTTGCGCATGTAGTATAGCAATGTAAAAAGCCCATCACATGATGGGCTTTTTAGGTTTTCTTAGCGTTATTTCTCAATAGCTATAGTGCTATTTGGTATTTGACGCTCATTTCTGTTTTACCTGAGGGCACGGTTTCAGCAGTAGGTTCGCCTTGCTGAGCGAAGCCCACCGTTGTTAGCACATAGGCTGAGGCAGGGTTGTCTATTACGGTGCGTGCTCGTAAATGCGTTAAGCCTAACTGTCGAGAAATTTCCATCGCCAATAATAGGGCATGTTTAGATACTTTACGACCACGATGATTGGGGGCTACCCAATAACCTATTTCGGCATCTGTGGCGGTGATATCAAAGAACACCATGCTGCCCAGAAACTCATCATTGTTGGCGTCAGCAATACTTAGTACGGCTAAAAAGCCAGCTTGTAAACCTTCTGCAATCACACCTTGAATCATGTCGCGCACAATCTCTGGTGTGTAGTGGTCTAAGGGTAAGTGGGCAAAACGTTTGACTGATGCATCTTCGGTGCCCGCTGCATAAGCCTCGGCATCGCTGTCTTGCATAGTACGAATGCAAATAGAGCCATCAGAGCAGGGCAAAATAGAAGAAAAAGAGAGTGGTGAGTGCTGAGGCATGTCTTGGAAAGTATTTATGTGGCAATAGAAAGGAGTTTGGTAAAATTTGGTCAACTATACCGTCATCGTACGGCCGATTTTTTAAGAAACTGTATGTCAAAAATAGCTGCATCATTTCCAGAATTCAGTGTACCTCACTATACGCTTAGACAAATTCAAGCGGACGATATAGGCGTCGTTTACCAAGGGCTTTCTGATCCTGAGGTCATCAAATACTATGCATTGAGTTATGACAGCCTAGAAGCTACTGAAGTGCAAATGCAGTGGTTTGAGCAGATTGTGGCTGAAGATCAGGGTATCTGGTGGGGGATTGCTCGCGCAGACAACAACGAGTTAGTAGGAGCGTGTGGCTTCTACGATTGGGATCACACACATCGCAGTACTGAGCTAGGTTATTGGTTACTGCCAGCCTATTGGGGCAACGGTATTATGAAAGCGAGTTTGCCCGTCATCATGCGCTATGCCTTGGATGTGATGAAGGTGCATCGCATACATGCTGACGTAGAAACTGAAAACCCAGCTAGCTGGCAATTACTAGAAAAGTTGGGATTTACCCGTGAAGGCATGCTGCGCGATGTGGAGTGTAAAGACGGGCGGTTTTTGAGTTTGTATAAATACAGTGTGTTGTCTACGGATGCAGCGGTGCAGGGCCTGAGATAGGCGGTGAAAACGCTTGAGTACACCGTAAGGCAGCATCATAGAAAACGGGGTCAGATACTATCATCTGACCCCGTTTTCTAGCGGATAACTATTAGGTACTACAGCAGTAAACGCTTAGATAACTGGCGCACCATGTTGGGTGATGATTTCCAGTATGCCGTTGATCACGAATTGAATCCCCATGCAGACCAGCAAAAAGCCCATGACACGAGCAATCGCTTGCACGCCACCTTCACCCAAGAATTTATTGATGCTGTTAGCGCTGCGTAAGCACACCCAGAACAACACGCCCAAGAGCAAAAATACGATGATAGGAGCCAGTATTAATGTCAGCGTGCTGTAGTGCACCGCATCGGACTGCATTGTAGCGGTGGCGCTGATAATAAATGCAATCGTGCCGGGGCCAGCAGTGCCAGGTAATGCCAGGGGTACAAAAGCAATGTTGACGGCTTTACGCTGTGCCAACGCATCGGCATTGGCTTCGGCTTCAGGCATATCGTTAGTGTCTTGCGTGGGAAACAGCATGGTGAAGCCAATGAAGGCCACAATCAGGCCACCAGCAATACGCAAGCCGGGGATAGAAATCCCAAATGAATGCATGACCCACTGCCCAGCAAAATACGTTACCAGCATAATCATGACTACATAAATAGCCGCTTGATTGATTTGCCTGTTACGTTCTTGAAGGGGAATATGACGGCCTAGCGATAGCAGCAATGTCATGGAGGTTAACGGGTTGGCCAAGGGTAGCATAAGGGTAAGGCCAAGCCCGACGACGGTGAATAGCTCTATCAGTTGATCCATAAGTAAGCAGGTAGAAAATAGTCAAAAAAAGTGTTGTGGAGGGCTTAGATGATGCAAGCACCGCCCTCACAATCATTGCTAGGCTCTATTTCTTCCTGATTTTCAATGAACTCTTGGTGTTTCTGGTTGAGCTTTTTTTCGGTCTCTTCGTCTAGTTCAAAGTCAAAGTTATCAATATCCATTTTTTCACCTAAGCAGAGTTGAGTTCTGGCTCAAGTATAGGTGATTTGTAGTCGCCGGGTCATGCTTCTGCGTGACGGTAGGTAACCTGTGTGTTCTAGGTTGACTAGTAAAAAAGCCCCCGTTCTTTTCAGAGCAGGGGCTAATAATAAGCAACGAAAGTTAGGCAAGAGGCCTAGAACATGCGTGCAGGTTTTTTGAACAATACATACAACAAGGCAACTACGCACACAGCAAACAAACCCATGCCCCAGAGCGCATATTCCACACCTAGCAGTTCTACGCGTGCATCCATGCAGGTAGCGTAAATGCCGAACAGTGATGGGAATTGGCTTTCCAAGCCCGATTGGGTCATGATGCGGTCTGCTAAGGTTTGATCGCAAGAGAAGCTTAACGACGCCACGCTGTATTGGTGCCATGCGGCCCAAATGCCGCTTGCCGCGAGCAATGCACTGAGTAGCGTGAGCAGTTTAGCGATAACGTTAATATTGAGCTTCGCCGCTATGCCTGCAAATAAGCAGCCTACGCCTACAGCAATAAGCATCAAACGTTGTAGTACGCACCACGCACAAGGGCGCATGCCGAACATGTGTTGAGAAACCAGAGCTATAGCCAGTGCCAAGAAACACAGTCCAGATAGCAGGAACAGCAGTTTAGTAGAGGTATTGTTCATTATTGAATCAAGAAAAGGCTGAAAGAGGTCACTGGGTAGCTTTGGCGGCTTCAATAAGTAGATTTAACACCAGATCATGCACGCCGTCCCACACAATTTGCACACCCAAGCAAAGTAGGATGAATGCAGATAAACGCATGAGTACCGCAGTGCCGGTGGTGCCTAGCTTATAAAGAAACTGCGATGCAAAACGTAAGCACATGTATACGATTATGGCGGCTGCAGCGATGGCTGTAATGGAACCCGTTAGTTTGCTGGCGGTTAGGATAGTGGTGGAGTCGTGCAGCGTTACGCCCACAGTTAATGCGGCAGAAATAGAGCCTGGTCCACATAGCATGGGGAATGTGAGCGGATAAAATGCTTTGGAGCGCACTTTTTCAAATGAATATTGCTCCACCATATCTTGGGCGTGGCTAGTATCTGGGTCGGTCGCAACCACTAGATTCCAAGCAGTCACAATCACCAGCAGCCCACCGCCTATGCGGATGATAGGCAATGAAATACCAAACAAATCCAGTACCAAGTTACCAGCAACCAATGCGATAGCCAGCATGATGAAAATGTTCACGCATACGCGTTTTGCCAACTCATTACGTGCGGGCGTGGAGGCACCTTCGGTCAGCGTCAAAAAAATAGGTGCCGCGGCCGGTGGATTAAGCATGGGTAGCAGGGTGGCAATAGTAAACAGAAAACTTCTGCCAAAATCCAACCATAAGACTGAATCGGTCATTTACGTAAAAACCTGATGATTAAAGCGTTTCGGCGAGTTGCCGCTCGAAATTCTTGAAGTGTGTTTGTTGTTGTAAGTTTTCGCTGTAAAGCAAAAAGCTGTCTTCTACCCGTTGGCCTAAGGTCATAATTTTGGCGGATTTTAGATTGATACCGTTGCTGACAAAGACTTTAGCGAGACTATACAACAGTCCTTTGCGATCGCTAGTGACTATTGTCAGTTTCCATAGATGATTGCCGCGCAAGCTCAGCTCGAAGGTGGGCGTAATGGGGAAGGCCCTAGCCTGTGCTTCGTAGGGGGCAATGTAATCCGTAGGTTCTGGCTCTTCGGCTGTAGGTGTTTGTTGCAGCCAATGCTCTAAGCTGTGTTTTAAACGTTGTGCGAAACCTGGTTGCTGAGCAGTTTCGGCAGGCACTTCTACTACGAAGGTGTCTAGAGCCCAGTGATGCTGGGTGGTATAGATGCGAGCGTCTTGAATACCTAAGCCATTTTGATCAAAAAACTGGCACAACTGCATGAATAAATCAGATCTGTCAGGGGCATAAACCATGACCTGATGTAGATGGTCATTGCCCAATGCGTGCACCGACGCATAGGCAAAATTGGCCTGCTCCCAAATGGGACATAGCTCATGACTGTGCCAAATAATGTCTTCACTATCGTGGCGTAGGAAGTAATCGGTATCCAATACACCCCAGAAGCGTTGAACAGCGTCTAGTTCTAGGCCGCGTTCCAGTAGCTGATTTTGTGCTGCTTGTTTACGCTGTGCGAGGAAGCTGCCAGCAGGCAAGGTGTTTTGATGACGTAAGGCTTTATGTGTCAGGTGGTACAGGTCATCCAGAAGTTTGGCTTTCCAGGTATTCCAAATGTTTGGGTTGGTGCCTTTAATATCGGCAATTGTCAGCATGTATAACGCATCTAGCGTATGCATATTAGGCAGATGGCTGGCAAACTCTTGTACGACGGTAGGGTCGTAGATGTCCCGCTTTTGAGCAACTAGCGACATTTGCAAATGTTCTCGTACTAAAAATACGATTAGGGTGGTTTGCTCTTCGGTTAGTTCATGTTCGCGACAAAACTGCAGTGCGTCATCCGCACCTAGCTCAGAATGATTGCCGCCACGACCTTTGGCAATGTCATGAAAAAGGGCTGCAATGTACAGCACCCAATAATCTTGGAAATCGGTAGCCAGCTCGGCTGCTAAAGGATGTTCATTGGCATGGTCAGCCATGGTGAATCGACGCAGATTACGAATCACCATCAGCGTATGTTGATCCACCGTGTACGTATGGAACAGATCATGCTGCATTTGCCCGACGATACGCCTAAAGGGAGGCAGATAGCGCGGCAAAATGTTCAGCATGGTCATCAAACGCAGCGCGTGTAACATGCCGCGAGGTTGCTGCAAAATCTGTATAAACAGTTGGCGATGTTCAGGCTGGCTGCGGAAACGCTCGTCAATCAGCCTACGATGATGCCAGATGGCTCTCAGTGTAGAAGCGGTCATGCCCTGCAACTGAGGTTGCTGCTGTAAGTGTAAGAAGCTGCGAAACAGCAAAGCGGGTTGCTGTGGCAATAACTCTGGCTCACGCAGGTGTAAGCGGTGGTTCAGAATCTCGAAATCATTATCTAGAAACTGAGGTAAGGCGTCTGGTGCTGGTAATAAATGCTCTTCAAGTTCTTGCATGAAGATCAGATTTAACTGCGACACCACGCGAGCAGCCCAGTAATAACGCTGCATCAGCACTTCGCTGGCTAACCGTCCATCGGTATCTTGAAAACCATAGAGTTTGGCCAATCTAGGCTGTAAATCAAACAGCAATCGGTCTTCACGGCGTTCACAAAGTAGATGTAGCTCTACACGCAACCGCATAAAGGCAATACTGACTCGTTTAATAGCGCGCAGTTCAGCGTCATCTAATAAACCTGAATGTGCGATATCTGACCAGGTATCGCCCAAGCCCACCGCTTTAGCTATCCAAAACAATACTTGTAAGTCGCGTAAGGCGCCAGGCGATTCTTTGCAGTTGGGCTCTAATGCGTAGGCGGTACCTTGATAGCGCAGGTGACGTTGACGCATTTCAGCCCGTTTGGCCAAAAAGAAGGCTTGGGGATTTAACGCATCATGCAATTGCTGCTGCAGCTCTCTCACTAGAGGCACAGACCCACACACCCAACGAGCATCTAATAGTGATGTTTGGGTGGTGATGTCTGTGCGTGCTTCACTGACACATTGCGCAACCGTGCGTACAGCGTGCGCCGCTTTAAGGCCGGTGTCCCACAGCGAGGCAATTAACTGCTCAACGCCTGCAGCCATGTTAGGCGTAGGAGTGCTGGGGAGTAGTATAAGAATATCCAGGTCAGACTCTGGGTATAACTCTTTGCGGCCGTAACCACCTACGGCGCAGACAGCGCACTCTTCAGGTAGGGCGGCGCGTGCAAAAAGCTTTTTGAGCGTTTGGTCTGCGATTTGACTTAGTCGGCGCAGCAACGGCTCAGCGCGATGATTGCGCTGAAACCGTTCTATGGCTTTACGGCGTCGTTGTTGATGACGTGCGCGTATAGCGGCGATGGCCATGATGTGCTTAAGCTTGGTGGCCTTTTACAAAGGCTGGTGGGGCTGGCATATCAGGCGAAATGGTCAGAACTTCGTAGCCAGTTTCGGTAACCAGAATGCTGTGCTCCCACTGTGCCGACAGGCTGCGGTCACGAGTCACTACAGTCCATTGGTCAGGCAGGGTACGAATATCGCGACGACCAGCGTTGATCATGGGCTCAATAGTGAAAATCATGCCAGGTTTCAGCTCTACACCAGTACCGGGTTTGCCGTAATGCAACACTTGTGGATCTTGGTGGAATTTTTGGCCAATGCCGTGACCGCAATATTCACGCACTACAGAGTAGTTTTTGGACTCGGCGTGTTGTTGAATTGCATGACCAATATCGCCCAAGCGTATGCCGGGTTTGACCATATCAATACCCAGCCACATGCATTCGTACGTGGTTTCTACCAAGCGTTTTGCCAAAATGGAAGGCTCGCCAATGTAATACATACGGCTTGTATCACCAAACCAACCATCTTTGATAACCGTAACGTCAATATTCAGAATGTCGCCGTTTTTCAACGCTTTATCGCCGGGGATGCCGTGACAAATAACATGGTTAACAGAGGTGCAGATGGCGCCAGGGAAGGGCGGATAGCCAGGGGGCGCGTAGCCCACGGTGGCTGACTCTACATGTAGGGTGTTGGTGATGAAGTCTTTGCAGAGCGCGTCCAATTCAGCCGTAGTAATGCCAGCACGTACGTGTGTACCTAGGAAGTCCAGGGTGGCTGCTGCGGCCTGGCAGGCAGCGCGCATTTTATCTAAATCAGCGGGATCGGAAACAATAATACTCATGATGACTTGAATTAAAGCGTTTAAAAATAGTAAAATTACGGACTTACCCGTATTTCGCCACTAGTCTTTACTTATTGTATAGCTTTTGAGAGAGTCTTGCGGCGGCAACAGGTAAGACTTTTATTTATGTAAATCGCGTGCCCATTTGTCTCGGGGTGTCTGGAAGATTGCCTAAGCTTTAGTGCAAGATCCCTGCCGGATACTGAATGGGTACAAGACCTAACCCTTGTGAGAACAGCATGTCTTTAATGCGTGAAATGTTGGAAGCCGGCGTACACTTCGGCCACCAAACCCGTTTCTGGAACCCAAAAATGGCTCAGTACATTTTTGGTCAACGTAACCGTATCCACATCATCAACCTGGAAAAAACGGTTGTCAACTTCATCGACTCTCAGAAGTTCATCACTCAGCTGGTAGCTCGTGGTGGTAGCGTTCTGTTCGTAGGTACTAAACGCGCTGCGCGTGAATTGGTAGCTGCTGAAGCTGAACGTTGCGGTATGCCATACGTAGACAGCCGTTGGCTGGGCGGTATGATGACCAACTTCAAAACAGTTAAAACTTCTATCAAACGTCTGAAAGACATGGAAGCTCAAGTGGCCGATGGCGCACTGGAGCGCATGACTAAGAAAGAAGGTCTGCTGTTTGAGCGTGAGTTGGAAAAACTGCACAAATCCATCGGCGGTATCAAAGACATGAACAAGCTGCCTGACGCACTGTTCGTGATCGACGTTGGTTACCACAAAATTGCTGTGGCAGAAGCTCGCACACTGGGTATCCCAGTTGTGGCAGTTGTTGATACCAACCACTCCCCAGATGGCTTGACTAAAGTTATTCCTGGTAACGATGACTCCGCCAAAGCTATTGCGTTGTACGCACGTGGCATGGCTGATGCCGTTCTGGAAGGCCGTAACCAAGCTCTGAGCGGTTTGGTTGAAGGCATCCGCGAAAACGAAGAATTCGTTGAAGTGGAAGAAGTTGAAGTTGTCGAAGAAGCCGGCAACGAAGAGTAATCTCTTCACCTAAACCCTGCCTCGTGCAGGTGGCGACTGTTCGAATCCTGATCCCTGAATGGTCGCCGCTTAGAATTTCATCGGCCCTGGTTCGCCAGGGCTCGTGTTTACCGAATTGGAGAATATCGTGGCTCAAATCTCAGCATCGATGGTTAAAGAACTGCGCGAAAAAACTGACGCGCCAATGATGGAGTGCAAAAAAGCGCTGGTTGAAACTGATGGCGATATGGCCAAAGCTGAAGAGCTGCTACGTGTAAAACTGGGCAGCAAAGCAAGCAAAGCCGCATCCCGTGTGACAGCTGAAGGCTTGGTAACTGTATTCATTGCTGAAGACGCCAAAAAAGGTGCCGTAGTTGAAGTTAACTGCGAAACCGACTTCGTAGCCAAAAACGATGACTTCATCAACTTCGTAAACGAAGTGGCTAAGTTGGTTGCAGAAAACAACCCAGCAGACGTAGAAGCTTTGGCTGCATTGCCTCTGAATGGCGCTACAGTTGAAAGCGTACGTGCAGAATTGATCGGCCGTATTGGCGAAAACATGACTATCCGTCGCTTCAAACGTTTTGAAAC
>SRSN01000111.1 GCA_004791645.1 Alcaligenaceae bacterium 429 | reverse complement strand
GGAACTGTATCGCGCGTTCAGGTTCAACCAAACGTTCCAGCAATCCTTGTTTTGCATACTGCGGATTCTGCTGGATGAATGGCCACAAACTGCCCATGACCTCAGCGACTGCCTGCATGAACTCAGGCTGGTGTGGGTCACGGGCGCGTACAGAATCGAGGAACTGCTCTAGACTAGAAAATTTCATAACTACTCTGCAAAAATAGGGGCTGGCATGAGGGAAGCAAGATACACCTGTGGTGAGGCCTGCCATCAGGCCCGCCTATGCCAGTGCAGAGTTAAACCGTAGAACGGTTTTATCCCAGAAAAGTCAGGGAAGCAGGGTCTGAATGCCCGCAGTTTCCAGCCCAGGCCGGAAAGAAAATAAGCCTCACAATGGAGGCTTATTTATTCTATGCTTATTTTTTCATCATATCGAAAAATTCTGCATTTGTTTTTGTGGCGCGAATCTTGTCGAGGATGAATTCCATCGCTTCCACCTCATCCATGTCATGGATGAATTTGCGCAGTACCCATACTTTCTGCAGCAAATCTGGCTTGATCAGCAGCTCTTCGCGGCGTGTGCCAGACTTGTTCAGATTGATGGCAGGATACATACGACGCTCAGCCAAACGGCGCTCCAAGTGGATCTCAGAGTTACCAGTACCCTTGAACTCCTCGTAGATCACCTCATCCATACGGCTGCCGGTTTCGATCAGCGCAGTACCAATAATGGTCAGAGAACCGCCTTCTTCTAAGTTACGTGCTGCACCGAAGAAGCGCTTAGGACGTTGCAGGGCATTAGCATCCACACCACCTGTCAGTACCTTGCCAGAAGCAGGCACAACGGTGTTGTATGCACGCGCCAATCTAGTGATGGAGTCCAGCAAAATCACTACGTCTTTTTTCAGTTCAACCAAACGTTTGGCTTTTTCGATCACCATCTCAGCCACTTGAACGTGGCGAGTAGCAGGTTCGTCGAAAGTGGACGCTACAACCTCACCGCGAACGGTGCGTTGCATTTCGGTCACTTCTTCAGGACGCTCATCTACCAGAAGCACGATCAGCGTGGCTTCAGGGTAGTTGGTGGTGATGGCGTGAGCCATGTGCTGCATCATCACGGTTTTACCGGATTTAGGGCTAGCAACGATCAGGGCACGCTGGCCTTTACCAATAGGGGCAAAGATATCCAGGATACGGCCAGTGATGTTTTCTTCACTTTTGATCTCACGCTCCAAACGCATAGGCTGGTTTGGGTGCAGAGGAGTGAGGTTTTCAAACATGATGCGATGTTTGATGGCCTCTGGCTGCATGCCGTTAACCTTGTCGACTTTGACTAGCGCAAAATAGCGCTCGCCGTCTTTAGGCGTACGCACTTCACCTTCAATGGAGTCACCAGTATGCAGATTGAAACGGCGAATCTGAGAAGGAGAAATGTAAATGTCGTCAGTGCTGGCAAGGTAGGAGGTTTCTGGCGAACGCAGAAAACCAAAACCATCAGGCAGGACTTCTAATACGCCATCGCCGAAAATTTGTTCGCCTTTTTTGGCGTGTTTTTTCATGATGGCAAACATCAATTCTTGTTTGCGCAGGCGGTTAGCGTTGTCGATTTCCAGGCTGGCAGCCATTTCCAGCAACTGCGAAACATGCAGCGCTTTGAGTTCGTTGAGGTGCATGAGAGGAAAAGAAGGGGTTCAATCAATGATGGCGGGCCAAAGAATCGCAGGCCCGCGCATGATCAGAGTTGGACACAAGTTATAGGGAGTCGTTGAGAAACGTATTCAGTTGTGAGCGGTTCAGTGCGCCCACTTTAGTTTGTGTGGCTTCGCCATTTTTGAACAACATCAAAGTGGGGATGCCACGAATGCCATAAGAGGCAGCAATGTCAGGGTTTTCGTCAACGTTGACTTTGGCAATGATAACACGGCCTTTGAACTCTTCAGCAGCTTCTTCCAGCAAGGGGGCAATCGCTTTACAAGGCCCACACCATGCAGCCCAGTAGTCTACCAGTACAGGAAGATCGGCGTTCAACACATCCGAGTCAAAAGAGGCATCAGTAACGTGTTTGATGGAATCACTCATGAGAATTACAGTTTTAGTAAGAAAAATAGAGAATCTGCAGCCTGATAAGGCCTCATGGCAGTATGGTAGTCTAGCTTTGGAATGAGGGCAGATAGGCTGTCGCATTTTGACAGCAGAGCCAGGTGCAGCGCATTTACATTGTAGTGGTAGTTTAGCGTGTTGTGCGAGTCCTGTTTTGGCTTTTTGGCGCAACTCCGTAAAATACTTTTTATTTTTAATCCTGCTAGAGATGACTTTGGCCACTTCTAATTACGATGAACGTTCCATTCAGGTCCTAAAAGGCCTAGAACCTGTGCGACAACGACCCGGGATGTACACACGTACGGACTGTCCCCTGCACATTATTCAAGAGGTGATTGATAATGCCGCAGACGAGGCGTTGGCTGGGTTAGCATCTTTAATACGGGTTCGGTTGCACGCGGATGGTAGCGTTTCCGTAGAAGATAATGGACGCGGTATTCCGGTAGGACTGCACCCCGAAGAACATGCGCCGGTGGTTGAGCTGGTGTTCACCCGTTTGCATGCTGGGGGTAAATTCAATAAAAAAGATGGTGGTGCTTATGCCTTCTCCGGCGGTTTGCACGGGGTTGGTGTATCAGTAACCAATGCGTTGTCTACGCGTCTGGAAGTAGACGTGAAGCGTGAGGGTCTGCAGCATCGCATCGTATTTTCCGAAGGCGAAGTTATTATCCCGCTAGCGGAAATTGCCAAGGTGCCCAAAAAGCATAGCGGTACGTTGGTGCGTGTATGGCCGGATGCCAAATACTTTGATAGTGCAACCATTCCTCTGAATGAGTTGATGCACGTGCTGCGCAGCAAAGCGGTATTGCTAGGTGGCGTGTTGGTTGAGCTCATCAACGAAAAAACCGGCGAAACCCATAGCTGGCAATACCAAAATGGGTTACGTAGCTATTTGCAGGAAACCCTAGATACCACCGAATTCCTGGTGCCGTTGTTCGAAGCACAGCAGTATGCTGAAGCCGATGATGACAACTACTCCGAAGGCGAGGGTGCGCATTGGGTAGTGGCATGGACAGCAGAAGGGAACGTGGTACGTGAATCCTTCGTGAACCTGATTCCTACTCCAGCTGGTGGTACTCACGAGGCAGGGTTACGCGATGGTTTATACCAAGCAGTGAAAAACTTTGCTGAACTGCACAGCTTGATTCCCAAGGGCGTGCGTTTGCTGCCTGAAGACGTATTTGCACGCGTGAGCTTTGTGTTGTCGGCCAAAATTCTGGATCCACAATTCCAAGGCCAAATTAAAGAGAAACTAAATAGCCGCGATGCTGTGAGATTAATCAGCGGCTTTGTACGTAATGCCTTAGAGCTTAAGCTGCATGCTGATGTAGAAATGGCGAAGAAATTGGCTGAGTTTGCCATTCGCCATGCGCAAGCGCGAGTACGCTCGTTGCAAAAGGTAGAAAAACGTAAAAGTTCTGGTGTGGCAGTATTGCCCGGCAAGCTGACCGATTGCGAATCTACCGATAACGCGAGAACTGAGCTGTTCTTGGTAGAGGGTGACTCCGCTGGTGGTTCAGCCAAAATGGGTCGTGATAAGTCCTTCCAAGCGATTTTGCCTTTACGCGGTAAAGTGCTGAACTCGTGGGAAGTGGATAAAGACCGCTTGTTTGCCAACCAAGAAATTCATGATGTGTCTGTTGCCATTGGCGTAGACCCTCATGTGCCAGGCGATACAGTGGATTTGTCGGGCCTACGTTATGGCAAAGTGTGTATTTTGTCGGATGCGGACGTGGATGGCTCACACATTCAGGTGTTGTTGTTGACGCTGTTCTTCCGTCACTTCCCCAAACTGATAGAGGCCGGTCATATCTATGTGGCACGACCACCGCTGTTCAGGCTAGATGTGCCTGCCGTGGGTAAACGTGCTGCGCGTAAAATTTATTGTTTGGATCAAAAGGAACTGGATGTTGCGCAGGAAAAACTGCGAGCAGAAGGTGTCAAAGAAAGCAGTTGGGCGATTAGCCGCTTTAAAGGCTTGGGCGAGATGAGTGCTGAGCAATTGTGGGATACCACCATGAACCCCGATACGCGTCGCCTAATGCCAGTCAGTTATGGTGATTTGGGCAAACAGGGCACCGAGACACTCTTTACCATGCTGATGGGTAAGGGCGAGTCTTCACAGCGTCGAAGCTGGTTGGAGACCAAAGGGAATTTAGCTGAGTTGGATGTGTAATCACGCCTGCTTTCATTTAACGAATTGACGAGTAAACATCATGGATTCTCAGCAACCAGGGCTATTTGATCAGAGTAGCAATGATGACAGCTTGAGCTTGGGCCTGTATGCAGAACAGGCCTATTTGGATTATGCAGTGTCTGTAGTACGTGGGCGAGCATTGCCTGACGTGTCTGATGGTCAGAAACCTGTACAACGACGCATTTTATATGCCATGCAAGCCATGGGCTTGGCGGCAGGTGCTAAGCCGGTGAAGTCCGCTCGTGTGGTGGGTGATGTATTGGGTAAGTACCACCCTCACGGTGACCAAGCTGCTTACGATGCCATGGTACGTATGGCGCAAGATTTCAGCCTGCGTTACCCCTTGATCGACGGTCAAGGTAACTTTGGTTCACGCGACGGTGATAACGCAGCCGCGATGCGATACACCGAAGCACGGTTAACGCCATTTGCCAAAGTGCTATTGGATGAATTGGGTGAAGGCACAGTAGATTTCATCCCTAACTACGATGGTTCGCAAAAAGAGCCGTTGTTGCTGCCGGCGCGTTTGCCGGTAGTGCTGCTAAACGGCGCGTCTGGTATTGCGGTGGGGATGGCAACCGATATTCCGCCACATAATTTGCGTGAAGTGACGCAGGCGTGTGTAGAGCTGATCCGTGATCCCAAACTGCCTGATGAGACCTTAGCAGAGCTGATTCCAGGCCCAGATTTCCCCGGTGGCGGCCAAATTATTTCCAGTCGCCAAGAGCTTAGCCAAATCTACGCATCAGGTCGTGGCAGCATCAAAGTGCGCGCTCGCTGGACCATAGAAGAAATGGCCAGAGGCCAATGGCAGTTGGTAGTCACCGAGTTGCCTCCCGGAGCATCCGCACAAAAAATTCTGGAAGAAATCGAAGACCGCACTAACCCTAAAGTGCGTACTGGTCGCAAGGCATTGAGCAACGAGCAGCAGCAAACCAAAGCATTGTTGCTGGGCTTGTTAGATGCGGTACGTGATGAGTCGGGTAAAGATGCCCCTGTGCGTTTGGTGTTTGAGCCTAAGAGCAGTCGTGTGGATAGGCAAGAGTTCATCAACACGCTGTTGGCGCACACCAGCATGGAATGCAATCAGACCATTAACCTGGTGAGCATCGGTATTGATGGACGCCCAGGTCAACGGTCAGTGCGTCAAATGCTGGAAGAGTGGTTGCAATACCGTCATCAGACCTTGTTGCGTCGTACACGTTACCGCTTAGACAAAGTCGAAGATAGAATCCACGTGCTAGAAGGTCGCATGGTGGTGTATCTGGACGTAGATGCCGTCATTAAAACCATTCGCGAAGCCGATGAGCCTAAAGAAGCGCTGATGGAAACCTTCAAGTTGTCAGAGCGTCAAGCTGAAGACATTCTTGAAATGCGCTTGCGTCAATTAGCCAGATTGGAAGGCTTCAAGATTGAACAAGAGCTTGCCAAGCAACGTGAAGAGCAAGCGGGCTTGCAAAAACTATTGGATAACCCAGCAGCCTTCAAACGCATGATGATCAAAGAGTTGGAAACCGACGCCCAAACGTATGGCGATGACCGACGCACGATCATCGAAGAAGCCGAGCGTGCTGTCCTAGAAAATAAGGTGCTGGATGAACCTGTGACCGTGATTGTGTCCAATAAAGGTTGGATGCGCCGACGTCAGGGGCATGGTCACGACAATGACGGGGTGGCCTTCAAAACGGGCGATAGCTTCTATGCTGCGTTTGAGTGCCGTAGTACCGATGATTTGATCGCCCTAGGTACGGATGGGCGCTGCTACACCATTCCTGTGGCCAACTTGCCGTCTGGCAGAGGGGATGGACAACCCATTACCGCCTTAGCGGATATTAGTGCTGCGGCACCGGCCAAACACATGTTGGTAGCGGCTGAGAAAACGCAGTATCTGTTGGGGGCGCAAAGTGCTTATGGCTTTATCTGCGCACTCACCGACATGACGTCACGTCAGCGTGCCGGTAAACAGTTTATGACTGTGGCGGAAGGGGATACACTCATGCCTCCGCTGTTGCTGCGCGATGATGACACAGCTGTTGCGCTATTAAGTGCCAAAGGGCGCTTTATGGTGGTGGATAGAGAAGAATTGCGGGTGCTATCGTCCGGTGGACGGGGTACGATGTTAATGACGCTGGATGACGATGATCATTTAGCGCAGTGGGTAGCTGTGGGCCCTCAAGGTATACGTTTGTCGGGTATTTACCGACGCAAAGAAAGTACCGAGGATCTAGATTGGGCCGCGCTGGAGCCTTACCGTGCCAAACGAGCACGTAAAGGTCGCCTGTTAGACAGTAAAATTGCTGAACCTACGCTCAGCACCCTACGTGAAATAACGACTTAAATAGTGATAAGTGAAGACAAAATGAAGGTAACCGTACAACCCTCAGGGCTGGAGTTCCCGGTAGAAGCCGGACAGAATTTGTTGGACGCAGCAATTGCTGCCAAGATTTTGCTGCCATATAGCTGTAAAAGTGGCACTTGCTCTACCTGTAAGGCTAAGGTCATTGAAGGGGAGTACGAGGCAGGCAGCGCTCCAGAGAAAATCTTAGAACCAGCTGAATTAGAAGCCGGTTTCACGTTGATGTGCCAAGTGCGTCCACAGTCCGATATGGTGATTGAATCCCTACAGGCTCAGAAGCTAGGGGATATACAAATCCGCAAAATGCCATCGCGCGTAGCAGGCTTAGAGCGTGTGAGCGATGATGTCATGATTGTGAAGCTGCAACTGCCAGCTAGCGATCCGTTCAAGTTTTATGCGGGTCAGTATTTGGAATTCATTCTGAAAGATGGCCGTCGACGCAGCTACTCCATGGCTAATCCGCCAAACGAACAAAACTTGGTGGAATTGCATATTCGTCATATGCCAGGTGGTGCCTTCACAGATCACGTGTTCGGTGCTGGCGCTACACAGATGAAAGAGCGTGAAATCCTGCGTGCTGAAGCACCGTTGGGTTCATTCTTCCTGCGTGAAGACAGTGACAAGCCTATTGTGTTGTTAGCCAGTGGTACTGGTTTTGCACCGATTAAGGCAATTGTTGAGCACATGCAGCAAAAAGGTATTTCCCGCGAAGTGCGTTTGTACTGGGGCGGACGCAGACCTAAAGACTTGTACATGATGGAGTTGGCTCAGGAGTGGTCGCAAACTATGGAGAACTTCCAGTTCATTCCTGTGATCTCAGACGCTCAGAAAGACGATGAATGGTTTGGTCGCACCGGTTTTGTGCATCAGGCTGTGATGGCTGACTTGCCAGATATGTCAGGTTGGGAAGTCTATGCATGTGGTGCTCCTGCAATGGTAGAGAGCGCTCGTAAAGATTTTAGTGAACAGTGCAAGCTGCCTGACGCCGAGTTTTATGCGGATGCATTTACCTCAGAAGCCGACGCCTTGTAAGTAACAGGTGAAAGCAGTGACGTGTTTACAGCCATGAAAAGGGTAGGGCCATGAAAATCGCTGTGTTAGGAAGTGGAACGCTAGGAGTGGCAACAGCCTGGTGGCTGCATCAAGATGGGCACGAAGTCGTGGTGATGGATAGGCAGCCCGGGGCAGCGCTAGAGTGTTCTCGTGCTAACGGCGGACAAATATCCGTGTCTTACGCAGAGCCGTGGGCGAATCCTAAAGCGCCTTGGCGTTTGGCTCGATGGTTGTTTAAAGATGATGCGCCACTATGGTTTAAGCCGTCACTGGATCCAAAGCAATGGATGTGGGGCCTGCGTTTCCTTTGGGAATGTCAGCCTAAGCGTTTTGAGCCTAACGTCAAAGCATTGTTGCGCTTGGCAGAGTACAGTCGTCAGGTATTACAAGACATGCGCCAATCAGTGGCTGTGGATTACCACTGCTTGGAAAAAGGCATTCTGAGTTTTTACCGCGACGAACGTAGTTTCGATGAAGCGCAAGAAATGGCGGATGTGATGCGTAATTTTGGCATCGATAGACGTATCCTGAGCGCAGAAGAGGTAGTGGCATTGGTGCCGGCGTTAAAAGGTATCAAGCACAATATTGCGGGTGGTGATTTTCACCCTGAGGACGAGTCAGGTGATGCGTATGAGTGGACCACACAGTTGGCTGCTCATTTGGAAAGCAGTGGCGTGACATTCCAGTACAACACCCATGTGACACGATTGTGCACTGAGCAGGGTAAAGTACAGCATCTAGAAATTATCGATGCAGAAGGGGAGTACCAACACGTAGCCGTAGACGCGGTAGTGGTAGCGTTGGGGGCGCATTCTGCAGCGCTGTTATCGCCTCTGGGTATTAGCTGCCCTGTGTATCCAGCTAAAGGGTACTCGGCTTCTTTTGAGATCAAAGAGGCCAGCGTCATTCCTGATATTAGCCTTACCGATTCGGCTCAAAAAATGGCGTATACTCGTTTAGGTAACACCTTGCGTATGGCGGGAACCGCAGAGTTAAGCGGCTACTCTCGGGCTCTGAATGGCAAAAGATGCTTGGCAATGGTTAAGCAAGCTCAAGAGTTATTCCCAAATGCGCTTGATTTTGATAATGTTCAGTTTTGGTCGGGGTTGCGTCCAGCTACTCCATCCAATATTCCCCTAATCGGACGCACTGAAGTACGTAACCTGTATCTCAATACCGGACATGGTACGTTAGGTTGGACTCTTGGGGCCGGTTCTGGCAAAGCGTTGGCTGACCTAATCGCGGGCAGACAACCCGAAGCGGAATTTCCTTTTTTGCGCTAGGCGTTTCATGGAAAAAACATTTTTTTCTTCAGCTGTTTCAGGCCGTTTGACGGCTATTGCATTTTTGATGACTGCTACCTCCGCAGCGTCTGCTGCGACGGATATCCAGGTCTGGCACGCCTTGCCAGAATACAATAAAGTCGTTTTTGAAGAGCTGGTCCGCAACTACAACCGTAGCCAGGACGATGTACGCGTCAATTTGCGTGCATTCGAGAGTGAAGATCAATTGGATACAGCTTTGCAGGCTGATTCCAGCAAACCTAATCTATTCCAAATGGGTGAAACCTCTGGTCTGGATGATGTAGCGCAGCGCTCTTATGTGCAGCCTATGCATGCTTTGCTGACTAAAGCGTCTGCAGGCAACCAGCGCTGGTTCTTGCCTGCAGCAAATAACTTCATGCATGACACGCGTGGTCGTATGTTGGCCTTGCCGCTCATGGCAGAAATTCCTGTGATGTTCTATAACATCGACGCGTTCAAACGCGCAGGTTTAGAGCCTACACAACCACAACGTGTATGGCAGGGGCTGCAGGATCAGTTGGTGACCTTAGCCAACAATGGTTCTCGTCGCTGTCCATTGACCTCTGACCAACCCGTTTCCATTAACTTGGAAAACTTGGCAGCGGTAAACAAGCAATTCTACGCAGGTGATAACAACAGCCGACGTGGTTTTGACTTTGATATTCTGTATGTCCGTCACTTGTCCACCATGATCAGTTGGGTACGTAGCGAATTGATGGTGAAGCCTGAGTTTGGCCCACAATCGGTAGATCGCTTTCAAGGTGGTGAGTGTGCCGTATTGCTGTCTAACTCTGGCAATATCGGAAGATTAAATGCTCAGCGTGGTTTGAATTACGCTGTGACAGGTTTGCCATACTACCCACAAGTTACTGCACAACCAGGCAATCCATTTGTGTCTGGTTCTGGTTTCTGGGCAAGCAAAGGCAAGTCTAACGATGAAGACAAAGCTAGCGCACAATTTGTGAACTGGCTGGCTTCTGATGATGTCGCGCAAAAATGGTACGAGTCCACAGGCTACTTGCCTCTGACTCAAGCTGCATACGCGAAAACAGAGCCTTCCTACTACGAAAATCTGGGTGACTGGAAAGCGCTGGTAGATGTGTACGAGAGAAATCCTGAAAATACGACTCGTGGTTTCCGGGTCAACAATTACCATCAAATCCGTGCCATGTTTAATCTGACACTGGAAGATGCTTTGGATGGTAAAACTCCTGCTGTTGCAGCATTGCGTGTAGCAGCAGAGGAAGCGAATAAGATTGCGAATGCTAGACCACGCTAAGTTGGTCCATAGGCAATCATAGCTCTAGTTCTACTAGGTTAAATCGCCCAAGATAGCACCCAACTCTAACGGTTGGGTGCTTTTTTATTGGGCGAATTATGAGGCAAGGTATCGCATGTGTGTTGGTATGCAGTCAGCTTGCGGGGTGTGCTGCACCAAATAATGGTTCATGGTGGGATGGCTGGGGCTATTTAGCATCGGCAGAGGCAGAGCATCAGTTTGATTTTTCTTGGGGGTTGACTGGTAGCGACCAGTTGGCACCACTGCAAGTGTTTAGTAATGCGAAACAGGTGTGGTTGCAGTTTCCTAGTGGCAGCTATTTGCCCGCATTATTTACGTTACGTCGTGATGGGGCATTGGTGTCCGTGCAGGCACAGCCACAGGGCATCTATCACGTTGTAAACGAATCGGTGGATGTGCTACTACTACGCAGAGGGGCAGAGGAAGCGTGGGCGTATAGAACAGTTTCCAAGCCGCTATTGTTGAGCTATTTGCACAAGCAGCAAACGCTACTGCAGCGGGAGAGAACTAGGCAGGCTACAGCGCAGCCAGCTCAGCCCTATTCAGATGCTGCTTTACGTCATGCAACGCTCATAGAGCCTGTTCAGGCGCAGGGGCATATCAATACATCATCACAGTTAGAAAAGCAGTCACGTCTTGGTTCTGAGGCTCATGCAAGGGCTTTGCCTGTGCTGACTCCACATCTAGGTTCTAATAAGCACTACGTAAAGAATGGGCCTTCTTCAAAAACTACGCCTTTTCAGGCTAGGCAGGAACCTGCAGCAAGAGTGATTCATGGCGAGAGGCAGTCAAGTGCAC
>SRSN01000110.1 GCA_004791645.1 Alcaligenaceae bacterium 429 | reverse complement strand
GCAAAGACAGGGCGGTGTCTTCGATCATGTCTTCTTGTCCACCAACCATGCCGCGACGGCCCATTTCGACCAGAATTTCGCGAGCAGGAATGCCGAACTTCTGTTCAGCACGTTTAGCAAACAACAAGAATGAACCGTAAACACCGGCATAACCTAGTGTCAGAGCGTCGCGGTCCAAACGGATGGGGAAGTCCATGATAGGAACAACCAAATCCTCTGCAACGTCCTGAATACGGAATACATCTACGCCAGTAGGAATACCCATTAGATCCAATACGGCAACCAGCACTTCCATTGGAGTGTTACCGGCACCAGCGCCCAAACCAGCGGCGGCAGCATCGATACGGTTTGCACCAGCTTCTATAGCCGCAACACTGTTTGCTACGCCCATTGCCAAGTTGTGGTGGCCGTGGAAACCCAGTTCAGTTTCAGGTTTCAGCGCATCACGTACAGCCAGCAGACGCTCTTTAACAGTATTTGGCAGCAAGTGACCAGCGGAGTCAGTGATGTAGATACAGTTTGCACCGTAGCCTTCCATCAGTTTGGCTTGTTGCACCAAACCTTCGGGGCTGTTCATGTGGCTCATCATCAAGAAGCCCACAGTATCCATGCCTAATTCGCGGCCCAGCGAAATGTGCTGTTCAGACGTATCGGCTTCGGTACAGTGTGTGGCGACACGAATGGTGTTTACGCCCAAGCCATGCGCCATGCGCAGGTGATCCACGGTACCAATACCGGGGATCAACAAAGCAGACACTTTAGCTTGTTTGAGCTCAGGGATAACCGTGCTCAGGTATTCTTCATCGCTGTGTGCGGGGAAACCGTAGTTTACCGATGCGCCACCCAGACCATCACCGTGAGTGACTTCGATCAGAGGGATACCAGCTTCGTCCAGACCACGAGCAATGTTACGCATTTGCTCCAGAGTGATCTGGTGACGTTTAGGGTGCATACCGTCGCGCAGCGACATGTCATGCAAAATAATGTTTTTGTTGCTCATTACACAATCCTTGCAAAAGCAGGTGTTAGGCTTTGGCGAGCAGACGCTCAGCAAACATTTCTGCTGTACGTGCTGCGGCGGCAGTCATGATGTCTAGGTTGCCGGAGTATTTAGGCAGGTAATCGCCCAAGCCTTCCACTTCCAAGTAAATGGAAACGCGGTTGCCATCAAATACTGGGCCGTTAACCAAGCGGTAGCCGGGTACGTATTTTTGTACTTCGGCGATCATGGCATGCACGGATTCAGTGATGCGATCTTGATCTGGCGTGTCATCGGTCAAGCAGTGAACGGTGTCACGCATGATCAGCGGTGGCTCGGCAGGGTTCAAGATGATGATGGCTTTACCACGACGGGCGCCGCCCACGCGCTCTACAGCACCGGCTGTAGTACGGGTGAATTCATCAATGTTTTTACGTGTGCCTGGGCCAGCAGAGCGTGAGGACACCGTGGCTACGATTTCAGCGTATTCCACAGACTGCACGCGGGACACTGCATTCACCATAGGGATAGTGGCTTGGCCACCGCAGGTCACCATGTTGACGTTCTGTGCACCTTCAACCAGCAGTTCTTGCAGGTTTACTGGAGGCACACAAAATGGGCCAATCGCCGCCGGGGTCAAGTCAATCATCATGACGCCACGGGAGGTCAGCTTGTCAGAGTTGTCCTTATGTACGTAAGCGCTGGTGGCGTCAAACGCGATTTGGATATTGTCTGCTTCCACGTGTGGCAACAGGCCGTCCACACCTTCGGATGTGGTTTTCAGGCCCAGTTCAGCAGCACGTTTCAGGCCGTCGGATTGAGGGTCTACACCCACCATCCATACGGGTTCAAGTACAGGGCTGCGCATTAGCTTGGCAAGCAGGTCAGTGCCGATGTTGCCGGGCCCAATAATGGCAGTACGAATTTTCTCAGCCATGTATGTCTCCAGGGAAAAACAAAAGATAAATGCGTTAAGGAGTTGGGGCTGCCGTTAGCCTACGAGGCTTAAGGGGAACAGCGACAACCACGGAACATAAGTAATCAGTAACAGCACCGCCAGCATCGAGATGATGAAGGGGATAGCACCCACAATGGCTTTTTCTAGGCTGGTTTCACCTACTCGTGAACCCACAAACAAGTTCACGCCTACGGGTGGAGTCACCATGCCAATGGCCAAGTTGACGATAATCACGATACCGAAGTGCACGGGGTCAATACCCACGGCAGTCACTACAGGTAGCAAGATGGGAACCAAGATAATGATGGCGGCCAACGTTTCCATGAACATGCCCACAAACAGCAGCAGTACGTTGATCAACAACAGAATCAGGATGGGGCTGTCGGTAAGCTGCACGATGTAGTCAGCGATCATGAACGGGATACGTTCAATCGCCAGCATGCGACCGAAGATCGTGGCAGTACCTACAATCACAATCACGGTGGCCGAGGTCAGAGCAGAGCCAGCAATCACGCGGTACAGGTCAGACCATTTCAGTTCTTTGTATACAAAAACACCTACGATAAAACCGTAGATCACACCCACAGCAGCGGCTTCGGTAGGGGTAAAGACGCCACCATAAATACCGCCCAGAATGATCACGGGTACCATCAGCGCCCATTTGGCATCCCAAATGGTTTGCCAAATTTCTGAGGCGGAATAGCGTTTTTCTGAACCTTTGTAGCCTTCTTTACGCGCTTTGACGTAGGCCGTAATGATCAAGCCCACCCCAATTAGCAAGCCGGGAATAATGCCTGCCAAGAACATTTGTGTAATGGATACGTTGGCAGATACTGCATAGATGATCATGGGAATGCTAGGCGGGATAATGATCCCAATACTGCCCGCAGACGCAATCAAACCAATGGAATAACCTTTGTCGTAACCCGCTTTGGCCATGGCTGGCAGCAACAAGCCACCAATCGCAGCTACGGTAGCTGGGCCTGAACCAGAGATCGCTGCAAAGAACATGCAGGTCACCACAGCAATAATGGCCAAGCCGCCGGTGTAACGACCAAAAAACACGTTCGCAACATTCAGCAAGCGACGAGATAAACCGCCTTGTCCCATCAGGTCACCGGCCAAAATGAAGAACGGCACAGCCATTAATGGGAAGGAGTCAATAGAGGTCACCAGACCTTGAGCAATATAGGTGCTGCTGACTTTTCCGCTGTAAATCAAGGCCAAGGCTGAGGATAAACCCAGCGAGATGGCCACAGGTACGCGGATGATTAATAGCAGGGCAAAGCAGCCAAATAGCAATAATGAAATCATGACTGCCTCTCAATACGGATAGTGCGAATTTCTTGCACGATTTTTTGCAGCAGGCGCAAAATAACCAGTCCAAACCCTACGGTTGGAGCTAGGTAGATGTAGCCCATAGGAATACTGAGGGACGAGGAGGTCTGACCAAATTTGAAGACCTTCATGCTCAGGGCATAGCCTTCTTTCATCACCAACACCGCGAATACGATAAAGATGATATGGGCAAGAATGGCGGCATAGCGCTGATACAACTCAGGCAAACGATTAGTCACGGCTTCCACACAAATGTGGGCGTTCTCGCGCACACCGTAGGACACACCAATATAGGTAGCCCAGATAAAACAGTAGCGTGCGAGTTCTTCGGACCACGTTAGTGAGTCGTTCAACACATAACGCATGAACACTTGCACGCCAATCAGTATGGACATGAGTGCAAGCAACAGCACTAAGATGCTTTCTTCAAAGTGCTTGTCTAGAAATTTGAGCATGGGGATCTCCTATGCCGGCAAGGTAGTCGGCAAGTGGGCAAGCTGTTGCTTGCCCACTCGAGAAAAGGAACTGGCCGTGGATGTGGCCGATCAGGGTGTATTAACGGTTAGCTTCTGCAACAATACGATCAACAATGTCAGCACCGATTTTTTTCTTCACCAGTTCGTGCACAGGGCCCATGCGGTTAGCAAAGGCAGCGTGTTCTTCAGGTGTCAATTCGGTGATGGTCACGTTAGGCATGTTGGCAACTGCTTTCTCGTCAGCTTCTTGAGCTTGAGTACGCTGGAAGTTGGTGGCGTTTTTAACGGCTTCGTCAAAAATCGCACGGTCTTCGTCGCTGAAGCTGTTGTACACGTCAGGGTTGATCATCAAAGGCCATGGGGAGTACACGTGGTTGGTTTTGGTGATGTGATCCTGAACTTCGTAGAACTTCATGTCGTAGAACAGGTTGATTGGGCCTTCCTGTGCATCGAATGTGCCTTGTTGCAAGGCGGTAAACAGTTCACCAAATGCTAAAGGAGCAGGGTTAGCACCTTCTTCTTTCCACGCAGCAATGTGCACTTCGTTTTCCATAGTGCGCATTTTCATGCCTTTCAGATCGTCAGGCGTATGGATGGCTTTTTTATTGTTGGTCAATTGGCGAAAGCCGTTTTCCCAGTAGGCTACAGCTTTAATGCCCACAGGCTCCAAGCTTTGCAGCAATTGCTGACCAATTTCGCCGTCCAAAACGCGGTATACGCTTTCACGATCTTTAAACAGGAATGGAATATCCAGCGCAAAGAATTCTTTGTTGAAGTTACCCAGCACGGCGGAAGAGGCAAATGCCATGTCCACGTTACCTAGCTGGATGCTTTCAATCAGCTCACGCTCACTACCCAACTGGGAGTTAGGGAAAATTTCTACGGTGATGCGGCCGTTTGTTTTTTCAGCAAGTTCTTTGCCTAGAAACTCAAATGCTGCTTGCCCAGTACTAGTATTGGAAGAAGCGTGACCGGCTTTCAGAACAGTGTTAGCGTTTGCTAAGCCAGCGAAAAGGGATACACAGAGGCCTAAGCCCAAGGTCAAGGTGCGGTTACGCAAAGTTTTTGTCAGCATAAGAGTCTCCGAGTGTGACAAGGGTGGTGGTTCAAAATGTGACAGCGAGTGTATCAACCTGTCATCGTTATTAATGAGGAAATTCTAGTATCAGTGGTAAAATTTTTCAACTATTGATATGTGTTCTCAATATATGAGAATTTAATCGTAAAGCAGGGAGACGTAAAAGATGAGCAGTAATGTAGAGGCCATCAATGCGCTACGCAGCGTATTAGCCGCAGACGAGCTATTGACTGGTGATGCCATCAGCGACAAATACCGCCAAGATTGGAGCGGTGAAAAAGGTGGTGACCTGAGCGCGGTAGTGTTGCCGCGTAGCACCGAAGCGGTATCGCAAATTCTGCGAATTTGTAATGAGCACGGGTGTCCAGTGGTGCCCCAAGGTGGTCTCACAGGTTTGGCGGGTGGTGCTACGCCTATTGATGGGTGTGTGGCCATCTCTATGGAGCGCATGAATGGCATCCTAGAGCTGGATGGTGTTTCTGGCACCATGACCGTGTGGGCTGGTACGCCCTTGCAAGTGATGCAAGAAGCGGCACAGAAAGCGGGTTTCTTCTTCGCTCTGGATTTGGGTGCACGTGGTTCGTGTCAGATTGGTGGCAATATTTCCACCAACGCTGGCGGTAACCGTGTGATCCGTTACGGTATGGCGCGTGACTTGGTGTTGGGCTTGGAAGTGGTGTTGGCCGACGGCACGGTGCTGACTATGCTGAACAAAATGGTCAAAAACAACTCGGGTCCAGATATCAAACAAGCCTTTATTGGTGCAGAAGGCACGCTGGGTGTGATCACCAAAGCGGTGGTGAAACTGCATCCTCAAGTGAATGGTGCCAACACGGCGTTGATGGCATTGGAAAGCTTTGAAGGTGTGGAAAAATTGCTGGTGTATGCACAGCAGCAGTTGTCAGGCCAAGTGAGTGCCTTCGAGGTGATGTGGAACGACTACTACAAAGAAGCCACCACTGATGGCGGTATTCGTGCACCGTTGCCAGCTGATTACCCCATCTACGTGTTGATGGATCAGCAAAGTGCTAACCCACAAGTGCAAGCGGCTCAGTTTGAAGCCGTATTGGAGCATGCGCTGGAAGAAGGCTGGGTAGTGGATGCAGCGGTTGCGCAATCCCACGCTGATGCAGAAGCGTTTTGGGAATTGCGTGATGCGATTGCCGAATTGCTGCAAGCATATGCTCCGACCATTAACTTCGATATTTCTTTCCCAATCTCTAGCATTGGCCGTTGTGTAGAGACCTTGAAAGACGTGATGTCCTCCAAGTTTGACGGTATTCGAGCGATGTTCTTTGGTCACGTGGGCGATGGCAACATACACGTAGTGGTGGGCCCATTCCCAGACGAAGCAACCGGTCTTGCCATTGAAACAGCCTTCTACGAAGTTGTGCGCAACAATGAAGGTTCTGTGTCGGCTGAGCACGGTATTGGTTTGCACAAAAAACCATGGTTGCCTTACAGCCGTAGCGCAGCAGAACTGCACACGCTGAAAGTGATGAAGCAAGCCTTAGACCCACGCAATATTCTGAACCCAGGCAAAATTCAGGATTAAGCGTGTAGTACATGACGCTAGGCAAAACACCCCAACGATTGAAGTTTCTCAGTCGTTGGGGTGTTTTTTTGTCGGCAGGCAGGCGAATACTGCTTGGGAATAGCGCCAAGGCAGATGACAAGACGCTAGGTGTTTTAGTGAGTACGGCATCCCAATCTACTTTTCAGCACTCTACAGCTATGCGACCTAAAGGGCAGAAAACTAAATCTACGTATTTTTGGCTAACCGAAGATGATGTGACTGAGTTCAGCGACAAATTGCGTGACGCTTTACCTAGTTTGTCATGGCGGTGTTCGCACCCCAGCCCCGATCATTTGGTGGTGCATCACTTTGACAGCGTAAGTGATGCCTTGCGTTGTGGTGCGTCACCGTTTGTGAGCCAAGCCTTTGTTGAGTTTGAGTTCTCTGTTTTGCAGTTTTTATTCTTTCAACCAAAGACGCTTAGTCATGTGATTGATAACTATGCACCCGGCTACCGTTATCCGCCAACGATAAACATGGTGGAGTGTGGTCGCATGGCCATACGTTGGAATACACAGGATGGTGATGAGCTCGCGCAAGCTGAATTGGCGACACAGCTTAAGTTGATTTGGAAAGTGTTTCAGCAGACTACCTTACCAGCGAAAGTGCAGGCTACAGCAGGCTATGCGGTTTCAGGTTTTAGGATAGGAAAGCATATGCTGGAAAAGGTCAAAACAGAATCCTTGTATTTGAAAGCGAACGGCCCATTTTGCGTGTTGAGTGAATCATGATGTCTTCACGTATAGGCGGAACAGTGCATAAGCCGTGTTGTGGCAGTATCCATGTAAGTGGTTTATGAATTCATCTTTTGATGGTATTATTTTAATCAATTGATGAGTTTTGCTGTTGTCACTCTGTAGGAGAGAATCATGTTAACCAATCCTGTACGTAGCAGTCGCACAGTACGTGGTGCGGTGGTGTCAGCAGACGGTAGTAAGCGTCGCACTCGACGTCGCGCTGACGATGCAGGCTTTTGGGCGATGGCGCACTCAGTGGGCAAAATGAGTGAGTCAGATCGTATTAGCTCTATCAAGGCGGGTCACTCGGTAGCGATGGCTGATGCCGTACGCGAAACTTTCAACATGGATATGCGTTCGCTGGTAGAGCTGTTGAATGTTTCTACCGCCACCTACGAACGACGACGTGTTGCTGATAAACCGTTAGACGTTACTGCATCAGAGCGTTTGGATAGGGTAGCCACCGTAGCGCTGCACGCTGAAAGCGTGTTTGAAGACAGCGCCGCCGCCGCCAAGTGGATGTCTACACCTCATAAAGCGCTGAATGGTAATAGCCCCGTGATGAACTGCGAAACCGCCATTGGTGCTAAACAAGTGTTGCGCATCTTGAATGCCTTAGAGTGGGGCGGTGTAGCCTGATGATTGCGTGGCGAATTGCTAAAGCCAAACGCGCGAACGACTTATCTGGCGTAGGGGCAGCCCTAGAGGGCGGGCGTTGGAATGAGGCCGATGTGCGGGCGGTGTACATGGGTTTATCGCCCGCCATCTGCTGTCTGGAAACCTTTGTGCACACCAACAGCTATCCCATGTTGCCGCTGAAAATCACACGTTTCCAATTGCCTGACGATGAGTCGCTGTATTTCACACCAGACCCACGTTCCTTGCCCAAAGGCTGGAATAGCATTCCCCCCGATAGAGCCAGCATGGCATATGGCACAGCATGGCTGCGTGAAGGGAAATACTTGGGTTTGATTGTGCCGTCGGCCGTACTACCGTTGGAACAAAATATAGTGATCAACCCGCTGCACCCAGAGATCAAACAGGTGCAGATAGAGGAACAGTACGCGTTCATGTACGACGATCGCATGTTTGCGGATCGTACGGCTAAGTAAAAACGTAAGAGCCTACGTCGCTAAGCGGCATTTTGATAGGCTGGTGAGCTGCTAGGCAATGTCTTATGAGCCTGCTACAGCAAAGTACGAATCTTTTGCCCTAGTTCTTCAGCTTCGTCTTGCGAGCGTATGTTCGTGAAGCCTAACAACAGGCCTGACTCATGGGTAGCACCAGAAAACCATCGTGATAAGGCATGCGCATACAGCCCATTGTCACGCAGGCGTTGTGCCAGTTCGGTATCACTATGTCTGTCAGCTAATCGCGCAATCAAATGCATGCCGCCAGGCTGTGGGTCAATGCGCATGGCTTTACCCAAAACCTTGGCTAAACCCGCTGCCGTGGCAGTACGGCGTTCACCGTATAGCTTACGCATACGCTGAATGTGGCGGGCGAAGTGACCCTCTGTGATGAAGGCACTCACGATGCTTTGCGTGAGTGCAGGGGAGCCATTACCTAGAATACGACTCATCGCATCGAAGCGGGATACCAGCGCTTCGGGCACCACTAAGTACGCTAATCTAATGCCGGGAAATAGCACTTTGCTAAAGGTGCCTGCATACAGTACTCGGCCATGCCTATCCAAACTTTTCAGTGCGGGTAAGGGGCGACTGATATAGCGATATTCACCATCGTAATCGTCCTCAATAATCCAGCTTTGTTGTTGCTCAGCCCATTCCAATAAGCTTTGGCGTCGGGGCAGCGAAAGCGTCACGCTTAACGGGCTTTGGTGCGCTGGCGTCACAATGGCTGCTTTGGCATCTGGAGCCAGTGTTAGCCCTTTAGCAATATCCATACCCTGAGCATCTGCGCTAAGGGGGATGTCCGTTAACCCAGCATGCTGTAGTAGTTCACGAGTAGGTGGGTAGCAAGGGTTTTCTGTCCAGACTTGATCGCTTGTTTTCAGCAGGGTTTGTATGATCAAGCTGACGCTCTCACGGTAGCCCGCGGTGATAAATACTTGTGCAGGTGAACAGTGAATGCCGCGGGCCACTTGCAAGTGTGCGGCAATGGCGGTGCGCAAAGCAGGTAAGCCATTCACGGGCGGATAGGATAAATCCACTGTTTGTGTGGCGCGTAATTGCCGTGCCCCCAAGCGTGCCCATATCTTTCGTGGAAAAGCATCCAGCGCAGGGATGCCCATTTGAAAAGGCAGCAGAGCAGGGGCTGTAGGCCCAGTAGACAAAGCGGTATGTTCGACGGGGGGGGTTTTGCCCACTGAGGTAGCGAGTAGCCCCGGCGTAATGACAGTGCCCGCTTGACCTTGGGGTTGCACATAGCCTTCAGCATGCAGCAGCGAATACGCGAGTTCTACCGTACCGCGTGCCACGCCTAACTCTTTGGCCAGTGCTCGAGCAGAGGGAATGCGATCTCCAGGCTGCAAATTACCTTGAGCGATAGCAGCCAGAAACCGATCATAAATCTGTCTATAAATAGGCGTATCACCTGGGTTGGTAGATAGCGTAGGGACAAGAGTAGGTGACATCATGGCCTAGTCAAAAGATCAATTTATGGCTCTTTGGAGTGTAGCATGTGGCTCCTACAATGAATGCTCAAACAGGTGCACTTGCTAGTGCATCATCACTTGGGAATCACGATGAGTCATCACGATATTCGTCACATAGAAACAACCGAGGCCGTGCACGCGTGTTTTGCAGTCATGCAGGAATTGCGCCCCCATTTGGTGGATAAAACGGACTTCGCAGCGCGTATGGCACGCATGCGTCAGCAAAATTACGCGTTGTTAGCAGTTTGGGATAATCATCAGCCCGTTGCGTTAGCCGGCTATAGACTCCAAGAGAATCTGATCTATGGAACGTTTATGTATGTGGATGATTTGGTGGTGACGGCAGCGCATCGCAGTAGTGGTTATGGCGCGTTGCTGTTAGATACCTTAGAACACATGGCAATAGAAAAAGGCTGTGCCAAACTGGTGTTAGACACCGGAATTGATAATGCGTTGGCACAGCGTTTTTATTTTAGACAAGGTTTGTTGACTGGGGCCATACGGTTTAGCAAATGGTTGGGAGCACCGGTAGTATGAGTATTTTGCGTTTAACGTGCAGCCCTCAGGGTGAGCGTTCAGAAAGTTATTTGCTATCACAGCATATCCTTCATCACTTAGCTGCTGTTGACCCCGTTCGGGCTACAGAGGTTACAGAGCTACATACCAATTCATTGCCCCATGTGGATGAGGAATACGCTATTACGCTGGGTTCAGCGGTAGATCCTGAACACCAAGAAGGTGGCTCACTGAGCTTATCCCAGCAACTGATGCAGACGTTGGCTGAGGCTGATTACGTAGTAATTGCTACACCCATGCATAATTTCACCGTGCCTTCTGGCTTGAAGGCGTGGATAGATCATGTGGTGCGTGTACGCCATACCTTTCAAGCTACGCCTGAAGGCAAGGTGGGAACGCTCAAAGATCGTCCTGTCTTTATAGCGATGTCGTCTGGAGGTTTGGTGACGGGTGGTCGAGCACGGCAACCCGATTTTCTTACTCCTTATTTACGCACTGTTTTTGCCACGATTGGCATTCACAATCTGACTTTCTTTTCAGTACAGGGCACAGCTTTGGGGGCGACTACACGTGAAGCAGCACAGCAGGATGCTCACGCCGAGATCGCCCGTCACTTTGCCTCTATGAAGTAATGCTGTCCACTTTTTCAAAGGAATATTCACATGACTACACGACTAGATTATGCGCATGTTGCCCCTGGAGGTGCTAAAGCGCTGAGTTCGGTTTATGGGTACGTGTCGCAGTCAGGTTTGTCGCCAGTATTGGTTGATTTGGTGTACTTGCGTGTCTCGCAAATCAATAACTGCGCGTACTGCTTAGACTTGCATACCCGAGACTTGCTGAAACGTGGCGTGAAAGTAGAGAAAATTGCTTTGGTACAGGCGTGGGCTGAGGCAGGCTCCTTGTTTGATGAGCGAGAGCGTGCGGCGTTAGCATGGGCTGAAAGCGTGACCAATGTAGCGAGTACAGGCGTACCAGAGGCCGATTTCGTGGCCGTGAGTGCAGTCTTTAACGAGAAAGAGGTTG
>SRSN01000010.1 GCA_004791645.1 Alcaligenaceae bacterium 429 | reverse complement strand
ATCTATTACATATTTAACACACAGACATTCTCTGCAGTTTCTACAATAGAAAGGTCTTGATATGTAACAAGGAGCGAATCATGGGCTTTATCTGGATGCTACTCGTAGGCTTCATCGTAGGTTTGCTGGCACGCGCAATCATGCCTGGCAACCAAAGTATGGGCATTATCCTGACAACCGTACTGGGGATCATAGGTTCGCTAGTAGGCGGCTTTTTAGGCCAAAGCCTAGGTTTGTATCAGCAAGGCGCGCAAGTAGGCCTGATAGGCTCTGTTATCGGCGCTATCGTTGTACTCTTTATCTATGGTCTGATTAGCAAAAAAGGCTGATTACGCACCATTTACACACGCAGTCGGGCCGCCAGAGCAGCTACAGCCTGCTCTCTACGGCCTGATGCGTTTTGCATGTGCAGCATTGTGCTCCACTCAGCATGCAATCTCGCTTCGGTGAGCTCTACTGGCAAACCACCTTTGCGCCAATCTACGGCGGTGGGCACATCAGCAAGTGGTGCTGTTGTCTCTGGCTCAGGCGAATTTTCAGTATCCAAAGCCACCACAGAGCGAGCAATAGCAATAGGTATCTGAGCCGCATGACCGCGACGCTCTAACGCATGAATTAACGCTGTTTGGCGCAATGCCAAAACACGTATCACGCTGTCATCTACCGTGAGCTCCATTTTCCCTTGCCATTTACCCAGCAAACGTTGGCCCCATTTGTCCAGACCCTGCCATACTCCACCCGCAGCGGCCCCAATCACTGTTCCGCTACCTAAGCTAAAACCCAGTGTCAGCAAATCTACCGTGGCACCTGCCAAGGCACCAGCGGCTACCCCTTTACCCATGTGTACGCCCAAGTCTTTCAAGGCATCGGGATTAAACAGATCCATTTCCCAGCGCGTACCGTCTAACGACAAGGTATCTGGCAAATAGTCTCTAGAGGTGAAGTTAAATCGTTTCAGCAGTGCTTTCACGCAGCGTTCTTCGCGCTTACGTACTTGCTCTTGCATGGTACGTGTGCTTTCTTGCATAGATCGCTCATCGGGTTCGCTCACCATACGCCATGCTGCTACATCAACAAGCAAATCAGCCAATAAACGCCACGCATCTTCTAATCGTTGCGCACGCTGCTGCTGCACATTCGTGATCAGTGCCTTCAGCGTTTGGGCATGCGACTCTTTCACCAACAGCGCTAGGCGTTCGTATAGTTGCTCTTCACCATTAAGCGGTGGGGCGACCGTATCAAACTCACTAATCGCGTGTAGACCTACACTCGCCAGCGCCGCACGCCACTCATCAATACGCTGTTCTTCGCTACGCGTGAAATTCAGCACTGGCAGCAACGGTTTACCCGCCCACGCCAAAATACGCAGTTCATCTTGGTGCTTGGCTAATACTGGATCGCGCACATCAATCACATACAACCCAGCATCCGAGGCCAACAACTGCTTTACCACTCTGGCTTCTTGTTCAAAGCGACCCACGGCCTCTGGCATCTGCAAGAAACGCTCTAAAACGCTAGGGCCGTCTAAACGCTCCCCAGGCTGCACCAAACGCTCCAGATAATCGCGCAACGCCATGCTGTCTTCGATGCCGGGTGTATCAAATAACTCCACTACAGCGTGGCCGTCATTGGTCAGTCGTACGGCTTCCACATGGCGTGTCGTCCCCGGGCTATTACGTACTTCCCCAAACTCTGTGTCTCGCGTCAACGTACGCAACAACGATGTTTTACCGGTATTGGTATGCCCAACTACCGCCAAACGTAAAAGAGAAGACTGGTTATTCATAGCTCATTAAGAATGGGGGAATAAAGACTGCAGGTTGATGTGTAGTTGTTCAGATCTAAAACCTGCTGCGCTCAACCTATCACGCCATGCTTGTAGGCGCTCTGGCTGCACATCAGTCGCGGAAGCCGCCTGCAACACAATTGCGCAATATCGGCCATAGCTACTGAGTTCACCTAACCATGCCACGATTCCTCGATCGGGGGTCTGATTCGCATCACACACCAATAGCAAGTAATCAGGCGAATGCTGATACAGTAGTTGCAATAGCTGCTCACGCTGTACGCGTGTATCAACCACACCAGCATTAATCCACGTCTCAGGTATTGGCAGTGGCGGCCAGCTACGGTCTTGTGGGTACTCTATCGCGGCCACACACACCGTATCGGTAGTTTGAGGAAACTCAAAGAGAGTAGGTTGAGCAATAGCTACCTGATCGCTAGGAGCTTCGGCATCAATGCCCACCCGTACATGCACTGGTAATAATCGTTCTTGCTGCTCTATCCAGCCCGGTAGCTGTCTATCTATACGCAAATGTCGTAAGCGAAAACGCACTACACCTGCACTGCATAACCACGCTACCAAACGTGGCAATAAGCCATAGCACACCAAGCAACCCAACAACCAACTGGACCACACTCGTTGATCATCCGATGTCAGGGGGGTTAAGCCGTCACTCATGCGTATTAATTCAGCAGACGGCACATCAAACCCCAGCCAACGTGGCACACTGCCCAAACTTTCTACCAACGCCACAAAGCTATCAGGCGATAGCAACGTCGTTTCCCAACCAAAGCCGTAACGTCTAGCGGACAAAGCCCACAGCAGCGCCAAAATAGCGACCAAGGTAGCCCAGAGCCAAAACGTGTGGCTAATGAGCCCCGACAACCAGCGGCCTAACTTTTGGCGTACTACCACGTTTACGCCTGCGCCCAACACCAAAGTCGCCGCCTCGCCACGTGCAAAACGGCCTACTAGCTTTAAGCTCAATTTACCCAGCACACTACCTTGCTGTGCCGAATCACTTTTAAAGAAAAAACTACTTAACCACAGCAATAGAGTCAGGACATTCAGCCCCACCAAACTCACTACGGCGGTAATCACGTTAATGTATGCACCCGCACCCAATACACCCCATACCGCACTCAAACCTGCTACCACTGCCAATACCAACCATGCAGGCAGCAACCAGCGCATTACCTGACTCAGGCGTTGATACGCCGCTACCCAACCCTCTCGCTGTGCCAACAATGCGGCTCTGAACACCAGCCTATCTTCTACGCTACCGCCTTGGGCAATGGCTCGCCGTACTTCTGCGGTATCTTCCAAAGGCCCCCAGCCACTTTCTTTCAAGCGCACGGCCTCCGCCAGACAATGCGCCTGGAAACCCGTGGTACGTGAAGTCAATCCGTGAGTCATGTAAACCTAAAAAACAGGGGTAAACACATCAATAATGGTGCAACAGCATCGTGATGCTTACAGCAACACGGGTTCATCTGGTAAATAATTAGGCTCATCCAACAAGGACAAGGGAGGTGTGGTAGTGCGCAAAATAGTTTCTATGTCTTCTACTGCTTGAAGTAAGCCCTCAACATAGGCTTTACGGCCAAATGCTTGCTGTAATTTAGTACACACGGCTTGCCACTGTTCTGCACTCGCCGTAATACCACGGTCAGCCACAATTTCTATATAGCGCTGATCTAACGCCAAATACAACAACACACCACTGTTTAAGGGCGTATCCCATACACGTAATCGACCAAATACTTCTAAGGCACGTAAATGGCTATCCGTCTCGTGGCTTGGCATTACTGCCTCTACCGCTAAGACCAGCTCACCACTATGCCCTTGTTCGCTCGCGTGTATACGTTGCGCTACTTGATCCAGCACTTGGGCAGTGAAGTGCTTATGCCGTAACCAATGGCCTTGCACCTGTGACACACCCATCATACTTTTCAACATTCTTGCCATGGTTCCCTCCTACCAGCTGCCAGAGGCACCACCGCCCCCGCTGCCGCCGCCACCTCCGCCGCCAAAACCTCCGCCTCCGCCGAAGCCGCCGCCCCCAAAACCACCACCGCCTCCGGGGAAGTTTCCGCGACCGCGTTTACGACCATGGCTGGCTAACCCATCTAAGGCTCCGCCATATTTAGATGCCCTACCAGCACCTGAGCGACGCCCACCTGCCCCGATGACATAACCTATAAGCGAGATCACCAAACCCACAACGGCACCTAGTAATGCCAGTGGTAGGCTTTCAAACATGATGAACACAAACACGCCTGACATCAGCGCTGCCGCCGCCATAGGCATCACCAGCGCAAAAAATGCCAAGGGGATCAGCACAATCGCCGGGCTTTCATCGTCGCCCTCACTTTGCGATACAGGTGGCAGATTTTCGCCGCGAATTAAGCCAGCTAAGCTATCCACCCCCGACTGTATGCCTGCAGCGTAATCACCCTGTGCAAAGTAGGGTGTGATTTGCTCTCGAATAATGCGGCCGGACTGTAAGTCGGTAATAGCACCCTCTAACCCATAACCCACTTCTATGCGTAAACGTCTATCGTCCTTAGCTACCAATAGCAGTACACCGTCGTTTACCTTTTTGCGCCCTACTTTCCAGGCATCAAACACACGCCGAGCATAACTCTCGATGGTGTCGTTACCCGTCGTAGGTACTACGAGTACAAAAAGCTGCGCTCCTTTTTCCAACTGCAACGCTTGCAATTGCTGGCTCATGGCTTGCTGTTGAGCACTACTCAATGTACCCGTGGTATCAGTGACCCAATCATTCAGCTTAGGCACAGGCACAGTGGCGGCTTGCACAGGCAAACACACCACAGCCAACAACCATGCCATCAACAGGCTGCGCCAATAACGCAGCAAAACGGCGGTGTTACTACGCATAGTCATGTCCTGTCAGCGACTATCTAGCGGTTGCCGATGCGGGCAAATCAAACTTCACTTCTGGATCACGGCGAATATCGTACTCACGATCTACGCCATAGTTTTCCATCACTTTGTAGCCAAACAGTTTGGCCGTTACTACGGCTGGGAACTGACGTATATATACGTTATAAGCCTGCACCGCTTCCACGTAACGACCACGTTCGGTAGCAATGCGATTTTCTGTACCTTCCAATTGAGTCATCAAGTCGCGGAATAAGCCGTCACTTTTCAGCTGTGGATAATTTTCCGATACCGCCAACAATCTAGATAAGGCAGAGGACAACTGACCCTGTGCTTGCTGGAAACGTTCCATCACCGCTGGGTTATCTAGATCTTCTGCTGTAATTTGGATACTGCCTACACGAGCACGTGCCTCGGTGACTTCCACCAGCACACTACGCTCATTCACCATGTACGCATTCACAGAGCTTACCAATTTAGGCACTAACTCAGCCCTACGTTCATACTGATTCAGTGTTTGCGACCACGCTGCCTTGACCTGCTCATCTAAGCGCTGAATTTCGTTGTAACCACAACCGCTGAGCAATAATGCCATCGCGGAAATCAACCATAGTCGTAAAGAGTTTTTCATGATGCTCACATGGCAAAAAAAGTAGAGAGAAAAGAGTATCGTGAGCTGCTGTGCAGAACAAGATCTCTTTACATTGGTTATCGCTTAGCGACACATTGGCTCGTCACAAAACTCGATGATACTATGACGTAGGCTCTCTGCCTTAAGCTGTCAGTACTTGTTTCACCGTAAACGACTACGCCAATGTTTGGCGCCACCTTATGATTTCTGCAATCCTTTGTGATGTAGAAGGCACCACGACAGACCTTGCCTTTGTGCATCAAACCTTGTCTCCCTATGCGAGACGCCATATCGCCAATTTTCTGCGGCAACAGCAATCGCAACCCGCCGTAAAAAGCGCACTACTCACGTTGCGTACCGAGGCTCAACTACCCTTAGCTGGGTTAGACCGACTGATCGCCGAATTGTTGCACTATATAGATATAGACAAACCCTCTCCTGTGCTTAAACAACTACAGGCCATGATCTGGGCAGAAGGCTATATCAGCGGGCAGTTCACCGGGCATATTTACGAAGACGCCTATGAACAGATCAAACGCTGGCATAACGCTGGGCAAGCGGTGTACCTGTATTCGTCCAGCACCATTGCGGCACAAGAACTGCTGTTTGGTCATAGCGATCATGGCAATGTGTTGCCGCTCATCAACGGGCATTTCGATAGTTCGGTAGGTTCTAAACGCGATAGCAGTTCCTATCGCAGCATTCGCGAAACCTTAGGGATCCCTGCTGAACAACTGTTATATGTGTCTGCGGTACATCAAGAACTAGATGCTGCCCGCCAAGATGGTTGGCACACTGTACAAATTAGCCGCCAATCGCCAGACCGCCGTAGTACACATACACAAGTCACATCGTTCCTCGATATACCTACCCAGCAGTAACTACAGCAATTCTGTACCTACCCAGCACCATACTGTATGGTGCTGGTTTCAGCTTTGTGTATTTTTGTGATTTTTACGGCTTATCACTATTTTCAGGGATACCCGAAAGCCTTGTTTTAGGCCATAGTGAAGTCAATCGCTATTCCCAGATATTTCCTTGAAAACTGTTCCCATGTCCCCTTCTGCCCCCATCGCCACAGAACTCTCGCTACCCGCACCCGTGCTGATTGTGGAAGACGATAATCTGGTCCAACACAGACTAGATCTCATCTTGCAACAACTGGGCTATACACCAGATGCCTTAATTTTCGCCGCTAATCTCGCCGACGCCCGTGCCCGACTGGCTGAGCACCCGGTTGCTTTAGCTTTAGTTGATCTGGGTTTGCCTGATGGGAACGGTCTAGACCTGATTGCTGAGTTATCCGCTGCTGATCCTTCCCTAGGTATTTTGGTGATTTCAGCATGGAGTACCGAAGACGCCATTTTGGCTGCGTTACGTGCCGGCGCTACAGGGTATGTGTTGAAAGAACGTGAAGATGTAGAAGTGGCCTTGTCCATACGTAGCGTGCTGCGTGGCGGTGCCCCCATTGATCCGTTCATGGCCAGACGTATTATTGCTGAGCTACAACCGGCCCCACCACAAGCCGTAGTCACTCCACCCGAGCCATCACAAACTGCGAACTCCACACTCACTACGCGTGAGCAGGAAATACTGCAACTGGTAGCCGACGGCCTGACCAATCGCGAGATAGCTGAAAAACTAGAGTTATCCCGATTCACCGTAGAATGCCATGTGAAGCATATCTACCGTAAACTAGCGGTGTCTTCCCGCACCCGCGCTGTCGTGAAAGCACGATCACAGGGGCTGCTTTCCTAACTCGCTGACTTTTCATTCATGGGTATCACCTACCGCAGCATGCCCGCTATCTTGCTTCGCTACTGCTGCAGCGTGATCACTCTGTGGCTAGGGTTATGTGTGCTCATTGTTCCTGCGCAAGCACAAAGCCAGCCCCACAACATATGCGAGCCTAGGCTCATCACAGTAGAAGTCGCTCAGGCAGTAGGTGAGCCGTTATCTCCACCGCCTGAAGACGGTTGGCACACCACCACCCTACCCGACAAAAACTGGGCTAGCCGCTGGCCCGCCTACCGAGGTAATGCGTGGTACAAGCTGCAGTGGCAAAACCCCAATTGCGATAACCAACCTCTCGCCTTGCACATTAGTTCCTTGGGTGTGGCGGGCGCTGTATTTTTGAACCACTCTCTGCTCTGGCGAGACGCCAACCTTAGCGAACCGTTATCACGCAGCATAGGTGTGCCACGCTATTGGGTGCTACCCGATGCCCTGTTAAAACCCGGCTTAAATACCGTCTGGATATGGGTAAGTGGTGCTACTACACAGTTCACAGGATTACAGTACATAGAGCTAGGCACCCTGCCTACTGTCTTAGCCACACAGCGCGCCGCATGGTGGCAGAACCAAGCCTTGCTGTTGCTGAACCTAGGCGTGACAGGCGTATTGGGAACGTTGGCGTTCTTTATCTGGCTACGCCGTCGCAATGAGCAAAGCTATGGTTTGTACGCGCTGCAAGCCCTACTTTGGGTGCTGTATTGCTCATTGCAACTACGACACGAAACTGGCCCTCTATTTAGCGATTCACTGCAATTCTCCAGAGTGAACATCTTACTGTTCCTCAGTTTTATTCTTAGCTTCTCTTTATTTGTGTGGAGTTTCGGTAACTACACACACATCAAGCGATTGTGCATTGCGGCTATAGTCCTGTTTACGCTCGCCTCACCGGCCGTGCTGCTCGCATCCTCGACCGCTGTACCGTTGGTACTGTTAGGGGTGTTTTTTATCGCCCTTATTGTCTTTTGGAGTACCTGCTTACTCTTTCCCGTTCGGGCATGGCGTAACAAACAAACTGAGCAAATATGGCTATCGCTGTGCTTACTGAGCTATTTTGCGACCAGTGTGCATGACACGCTCACCATACTAGGTTTGTCCTCCTCGGTACATTTGTACTCGGCGTATACCAGCCTACTCACCATGTTGTTCATGTCGGCATTGTTAAGCTGGCGATTGGTGAACACAATGCGTCGTATTGAGCAGTTCAACAAAGAACTCACCCACAGTGTCGCTGAAGCAAGAGAAGAACTGCGAGACACACTAGCACGCAAGCATGAGCTGGCACTGAACAACTCTAGGCTGCAAGAGCGTCTACATATAGCCCAAGATTTACACGATGGGCTAGGCAGTTCATTGATACGCTCTATGGCAATGATTGAGCAGCAGAAAACGCCACTACCCAACCAACAGTTTCTTTCTATTCTGAAACTGCTGCGGGACGACTTACGTCAGCTCATTGATGCAGGGGCCAGCGCCAAACTGGATGTACCCGAATTGCCATCCACGTGGATTGCCCCCCTACGTTATCGCTTTGGGAACTTGTTTGATTCATTGGATATAAAAGCCGATTGGGTTATTGCCCCACAGTGGGAACCACGACCATCCCCTTTGCAAATATTGGCCTTAACCCGACTGGTGGAAGAGGCCCTTACCAACGTCGTCAAACACAGCCGCGCCACACACCTGAACATTGCGTTGCAACAACCGGACGACCACACGTTGCAGCTCATCATCGAAGACAATGGCATAGGTTTTGATGTGGATGCCGTGCAAACCGCAGGTCTTAGCATAGGTATGCGCAGCATGGCCAATCGTATGCAGCATATAGGCGCCACCTTGCATGTGCAGTCACGACCCGGTCATACGTGTTTGGAAGTATTGCTACCGTTGAACACGACTAGCGCTAAATAAGCGAACACACGCACGACTGCAGCAATTCCACACCGTGGACTGAACACGTTATAATTTATGCTTCTCTACGCGTTCTTACCAATTACAACGCGCTACTGTCAGGCCATTTTGTGCGCCTGGTTTATCTACCTGCTTGTCACTGACCTGGATTGGTATTGCCCTGAAAGCAATAAGGTTGGTTGCTGGAAACTCTCTTGAATTCTGACACTACTTTCGCCTCATTAGGATTGGCCGCCCCTTTGTTGCAGGCTATCACTGATGCAGGCTATACACACCCTACGCCCATTCAAGCCCAGGCTATTCCACACGTGATGACAGGTGGCGATTTGCTCGCCGCCGCACAAACTGGTACGGGTAAAACAGCCGGTTTTACGCTGCCCATTCTGCATCGTTTGTTGACTCAACCCGCTGCAAAACTACAACCCGGCTCACCCCGCGTTGTGATTCTGACTCCTACCCGCGAATTAGCGGCACAGGTAGAAGAATCAGTACGTTTATACGGCGCCCATAGCCGCATTCGCTCACTGGTACTGTTTGGTGGTGTGAACATCAACCCCCAAATCCGTGCGCTGCAAAAACCCGTAGACTTGGTCGTTGCCACACCTGGCCGTTTACTGGATCACTGCGGTCAAAAAACCATCGATTTGTCTCGCACTGAAACCTTGGTGCTGGATGAAGCCGACCGCATGCTAGACATGGGTTTCATCCGCGATATTCGCCGTGTACTCGCCTTGATGCCTAAGCAGCGTCAGAACTTGCTGTTCTCGGCTACGTTCTCGTCTGAGATTCGTGCTCTGGCACACCAAATTCTGAAAGACCCTATTGAGGTCTCCGTTGCTCCACGCAACACAACGGCTGAGCGCATCACGCAAAATGTAGTGCTGACTGAGCAAAGCCATAAACGTGAGCTGATCAGCCACATCATCCGTGAAAGCGGCTGGCACCAAGTTTTGGTGTTTTGCCGTACCAAGCATGGTGCCAATAGACTGGCCGAGAAACTGAGCAAAGATGGCTTAAATGCTGCTGCTCTACACGGCAACAAGAGCCAATCAGCCCGTACCCGTGCGTTGGATGGTTTCAAAAGCGGTAAGGTCGTTGTGCTAGTTGCCACCGACATTGCTGCACGCGGTATTGATATTGACCAGTTGCCCTACGTGATCAACTTTGAACTGCCACAAGTACCTGAAGACTACGTGCACCGTATTGGCCGTACAGGCCGTGCAGGTAGTGATGGCTTGGCATTGTCTTTGGTGGATCGTACCGAAAGCCGCATGCTGCAAACCATCGAAAAAATGATCAATCAGGAGATCCCTCGTATTGAGTTCCCTGATTTCAAACCTCCAGTGCGCAGTGCAGCAACCGAAGAGCGTAGTCGCCCTGCTCGCCCAGAGCGCGAACGTGATCGCCCCCGTAGCAATCAACGTCGATCGGCTCCGCGGCAAGGACAAGGCAAGCCTCAAGGTCAAGGTAAACCCGCAGGCCAACGTCGTCCACGACGCCCTGCCAACACGGCTTCCTGACCCTAGGGATTTACCCTTTACTGCATGAGTACGCTAACACGCCCCATTTTGGGGCGTGTTTCGTTGTGCGCCGCATCATCACTGCCTTTAGCGCTAAAAACTGCACTGCGACTAAAGTTTTATCTCAAAAGTGGCCCTCTACTTTTGAGCCTAAATGGCTCTATGTCATGTCCACTGGCTTCACTTATATTGCCCCTTATTAAAAGATCAAAACGAGACAAATAAGGAGACCAATCAGTGTCCACACGACCACTGGTGCGCTTTGAGCAGGTACAAAAATCCTATGACGGCGAGACATTTGTAGTTAAAGATCTCAATCTGGATATTCAGCAAGGAGAGTTCCTCTCCCTGCTCGGACCTTCCGGGTCTGGTAAAACCACCTGTTTGATGATGTTGGCTGGGTTTGAATACCCCACAACCGGCAACATCTATTTAGACCAACAAAACATCAACCGCGTCCCGCCTCACCAGCGCAATATAGGGATGGTGTTTCAAAACTATGCTCTGTTCCCCCACATGACTGTGGAAAAGAACTTGGAGTATCCCCTCAAAGTCCGTCGCCTACCGGCATCCGAACGTAAATCCAAAGTACGCAAAGCACTGGAAATGGTGCAAATGGAGGCGTTTGCAAAACGTTATCCCGCTCAAATGTCAGGCGGTCAGCAACAACGTATTGCACTCGCGCGTGCGCTGGTGTTTGAACCCAAACTGGTATTGATGGATGAACCCTTAGGTGCATTGGATAAGCAATTACGCGAGCACATGCAGTTGGAGCTCAAAGCACTGCATCAGTCGCTAGGCATCACCTTTGTATACGTTACCCACGATCAAAGCGAAGCCCTGACGATGTCGGATCGCGTCGCCGTATTTAACGACGGCATTATTCAGCAAATTTCGTCGGTTAATACCTTATACGAAGCGCCACAAAATCCATTCGTAGCGAGTTTCGTGGGGGATAACAACCTGTTAACCGGTACGGTATCGCATGCTGACGGTGACATGTGCCAGATCACGCTGGGTAGCAATAGTGAGATTCACGGTTTGAATGTTAACCACGCCTCTGCCGGGCAAGCCGCTGTGCTAAGCATTCGCCCGGAACGCATTCAGATCATGGCTGAGCCCACCCAAAACTGCCTACAGGCACAAATCACTAACACCGTGTACTTGGGCGACCACGTACGCTTGATCTGCAAAACCCATGATCAGCAAGAGATCAGTATCAAACAGCAGATCAGTCAATTGTCCTCAGATACTAGTCTTGCTCCGGGCGCATGGCTATCACTACAACTACCCTCAGCCTTTGCCCGCGTTTTTACCGCCTGAGTCACCCTCAGTAGCTGCAGTACATCCTATACCTAGATATAACGGAGACAACCATGAAAACATCCCACAAGGTAGCAATTGGTGTAATCAGTAGTATGTTGGCATTTGGAGCTCAGTCCGCCCTCGCGCGTGATCTGACTATCGTGAACTTTGGCGGCGCTGCCGGCGAAGCACAACAAACGGCCTTCGTGGAACCACTACAAAAACAAAAAAATATCAAAATTCTGAATGTCCCCTATAACGGTGAACTGGCCAAAATCAAAGCCATGGTAGACACCAATAACGTAGTCTGGGACGTGGTGGAAGTTGAGACCGCCGACCTTAGCCGTGGCTGTGATGAGGGCTTGTTTGAACAACTTGATTGGGACAACATCATCGCTAAGGATCAGCTAATCCCCGAAGCAGTACACGACTGTGGCATGGGCGTATTCGTCTGGTCCACCGTCATGGCATATAACGGTAAATCGCTGAAAGACGCTCCTAACGGTTGGGCTGACTTTTGGGATGTGGAGAAATTCCCTGGTAAACGAGCTCTGCGCAAAGGTGCTCGCTACAACTTAGAGTTTGCGTTGATGGCAGATGGCGTCGCGCCTAAAGACGTTTACCAAGTATTGAGTACTCCTGAAGGAGTAGACCGTGCTTTTAACAAACTCAACGAGCTGAAGCCACATATTCAGTGGTGGGAAGCCGGTGCACAGCCCTTGCAAATGCTGGCGGCAGGCGACGTAGTCATGTCCACGGTCTATAACGGCCGTATTGCCGCCGCTAACGCCGAAGGCCAAGATCTACGTATTGTCTGGAACGGCAGTATCTACGATTTGGACTACTACGTGATCCCTATGGGCTCACCAAACAAAGCACTGGCAGAAGAGTTCATCAGCTTCTCAGCACAACCTGAGCAACAGATCAAACACGCTCAGAGTATTAACTACGGTGCTATCAATAAGTCAGCCATAGACAACTTGGATGAGGCCACCTTGGCACAAATGCCTAACTCGCCTCAAAACGCCGAACACGCGCTGTTGTCCAGCTATGACTACTGGGCTGATCACGGTGAAGAACTAGATCAACGCTTCACTGCTTGGTCTACTCAATAAGCCTTCTGTGATGAGGCCGTGCTCTGTAGAGTGCGGCTTCCTTTACGGGTACATCTGAATGAATTCTTCCATGACGCTGTCCACAGCGGACATTAAAAAAGCCGTGGTCAAAGCACACCGCAAACAGCGCTGGCAAGCAGCTGGTTTACTTGCTCCATTGGCCATTTTTTTGCTGGTGATTTTTGTTATTCCCGTTGCGGCGTTGCTATTTAGAGCTGTGGATAACCCAGAGGTTATAGAGCACATGCCACGCACGCTACTTGCGCTAAAAACCTGGGATCAACAAAACGCACCACCAGCGGAAAGCTTTGTCGCCCTAGCTACAGACTTGCAACACGCCAAAGATGGCGCTGGGTCTGGTCTCTTAGCACGCCGTTTAAATTACGAAATTGCAGGCTATCGCACCTTGATCTTTAAGACCGTGCGCAAAATGCCATTGGCCGACATAGAAAACAAATCGCCTGAGGTCATACGCGATGAGCTGATTGCTATAGATCCTCGCTGGGGCGAAGTGAATTACTGGCGTGCCATTGCCAACAACGATAACGCTTACTCGGACTATTACCTGCTAGCCTCGCTGGATTTGAAGCGCGACACCCAAGGTGACATCGTCAAAGTCCCCGAAGGTAGCTCTGCCTTCCAAGATATTTTTGCCCGCACCTTTGAAATCAGTCTGGGCGTAACCGTAATGGCCTTGCTGCTTGGCTTCCCGCTCGCCTACTGGATGAGTCGCATGAGTGCGCGCAGTGCCAATCTGGTGATGATCTGTGTGCTGATTCCCTTTTGGACGTCAGTGCTGGTGCGTATTGCAGCGTGGATCGTGCTGCTGCAACGCCAGGGGCTCATTAATAAAACCTTGATGGAATTAGGCTTCATCGATGTGCCTTTGGACTTACTGTTCAACCGCGTCGGTGTCTACATCGCCATGGTTCACATCATGCTGCCTTTCATGGTCCTACCTATATATAGTGTGATGCGTTCTATTCCACCTACGTATCAACGTGCCGCCATTTCACTAGGTAGCCATCCGTTTGCCGCATTTTGGAAAGTATATGTGCCACAGACGTATCCCGGAGTAGCCGCTGGGTGTTTGCTGGTATTCATCATTTCCATCGGTTATTACATCACCCCCGCCTTGCTGGGTGGTGCTAACGACCAAATGATCAGTTACTACGTGGCCTACTTTACCAACCAGACCATTAACTGGGGCATGGCCAGTGCGTTAGGCTTCTTGCTGTTAGCAGGCACCTTGGTGCTGTACACCTTGTATCGCCGCCTATCGGGTCGCGAACTGGGACTGGGCTAAAGGAATCGATGATGACACCCAATCCTTATCTTTCTACTTCAGAACGCATCTGGCGTATCGTACAGCGGTTGCTGTGCTGGCTGATTTTGATCTTCCTGTTGATTCCTATATTGGTAATCATCCCCTTGTCGTTCAGCGAAGGCAGCCTACTGCTGTACCCCATGTCCGGCGTGTCATTGCGCTGGTATGAAGCGCTGTTCAATTCCGAAGACTGGATACGTGCCACCCGCAACAGTTTTATTGTGGCACCACTATCTACGATTATTGCAACGGTGCTGGGCACCATGGCGGCCATGGGCCTACAGCGCGCCAACTTCATCGGCAAAAGCCTGCTGATGGGGATGCTGATTTCCCCCATGATCGTGCCGCTAGTCGTTGTGGGTGTGGGGGTATATTTATTCTTCGCCCCTTACGGCCTCACTAATAGCTACATGGGGCTGGTGCTGACGCATGCGGCGCTAGGCTCGCCCTTTGTTCTCACTACGGTATTGGCCACTTTGCAGGGTTTTGACAGCAATTTGGTTCGTGCGGCCTACAGCTTGGGCGCTAACCCGCTGCGAGCATTTTTCACGGTGACACTGCCCATCATTGCCCCTGGGGTTATTGCAGGTGCGCTGTTTGCCTTCATTACCTCCTTTGACGAGGTGATCACCACCTTGTTCTTGGCAGGCCCTCAGCAAGTCACGTTACCGCGCCAAATGTTCACAGGCATTCGTGAAAACATCAGCCCCATTATCGCGGCCATCGCCACGATTCTGATTGTGTTTTCTACGGCTCTGCTGCTGACATTGGAGTGGCTACGTGGACGCAACGCCAAACGTGCCGTACGCATAGACAGCGGTTCGTAAGTACCACAGGCACACATGCCGAACACTCGGCGTGTGTGCCTGTGATAGTTACTTAGAAACGTTCGTCGTATCGCGCGGGCAGCAATACTTCACGCATAAACGAGGCATCTGATAACGACAGCATTGTGCGCACCACACTCACTACATCGTGTACCGGCACAGTGTGGCCTTCATCGCGAGCCGCAGCCTCTGACACAGGCACCGACAAGGTGTCCTCAGTATTCAAGTACCCCAGTTGCAGCACACTCACTTTTAGGCCTTGATTCCTAAATCCTTCGCGTAATGAATCTGCCATACCGTTCAACGCAAATTTGCTGGAACCAAAAGCGACTTCTGGGCGTCCGCTTTGACGTAGTGCTGACGTAGAGCCGGTCAAAATCACCTGAGCTTTGTCAGATCGCAACACATGAGGCAACAACCGTTTCAACACCAATAACGTGGCTGTGATGTTGACCCCCACCAATTGTTGGATACTGTCGTCGCTATCCTCTAAAAAGTTGTAGTCTTCGGAAAAAGCCTTCGCCTCCCATATACCCACGTTATAAATCAGCACGTCAATCGCGTGTGGCGCGGCAGCGGCCAATGCGTCCGCTGCTGCTACGGGATGGCTCATATCAGCCTCCACCCACGTCACGGTGGCCCCGTTTTCCGACTGCACACTGTGTGGTCGTTGTCGTGACACCCCAACCACGGTATCGCCGGCTGTACCCACACCTTCTACCAGGGCGCGCCCCAGTCCTTTACTGGCCCCTATCACCATGATGTGCATAGTTTTTCCCTTTTCTACCCTTACAAATACGGCCTAACACGGCAAGATAATTGTGAGTCTGGCAGATTTGAGCGAAAATAGACGTTTTGCCTGATTTTTTCTACAGGCTTTAGCCTCTTTTACCGTATCTGCTGATGTCCACCCTTGCCCAAGAAGCTTCGCGCCGCCGAACTTTTGCGATTATTTCCCACCCTGACGCGGGGAAGACTACCCTTACGGAAAAGCTTCTGCTGTTTGCGGGTGCCATCCAAATTGCGGGTAGCGTGAAATCGCGTAAAGCTGAACGGCATGCAGCATCCGACTGGATGGAAATCGAAAAACAACGTGGTATTTCGGTTGCCTCGTCCGTGATGCAGATGGAATACCGTGACTGCGTGATCAACCTGTTGGACACCCCCGGTCACCAAGACTTCTCTGAAGATACCTATCGTGTACTGACTGCAGTGGATGCGGCGCTGATGGTTATTGATGCGGCGAACGGTGTAGAACCACAAACCATTCGTTTACTACAAGTCTGTAGAGCACGTAACACGCCCATTATCACCTTCATCAACAAGCTGGACCGCGAAGTTCAAGAGCCTTTGAACCTGTTGTCCGAAATTGAAGATCACTTGGGCATGGAAGCTATTCCCTTCTCATGGCCAGTAGGTATGGGTCGCGCTTTTGGTGGAGTATTTAACTTAGGCGCAGATCACCTGCACGTATTTACCTCCGGCAAAGAGCACCGCAGCGCAGACGATGAAAAACTGCCTGGCCTAGAAAACCCAGAAGCAGAACGCCGTTTTGGTGATAACTTCACCAAAGCCCGCGACGAAATCCACCTGATTAAAGAAGCGGTAAGCGAGTTTGATCATGCAGCTTTCTTGGAAGGTAAACAAACACCCGTGTTCTTTGGCTCCGCGCTGAACAACTTTGGTGTGCAAGAAGTATTGGATGCGTTGGTAGACATGGCTCCGCCACCCGGCCCACGCGTTGCGTTGCAGCGTACAGTGGAGCCCGACGAAGACAAATTCAGCGGCGTAGTGTTCAAAGTACAAGCCAACATGGACCCAGCCCACCGTGACCGCGTAGCGTTCGTGCGTGTGAGCTCTGGCCACTTCCAACGTGGTATGCGTTTGAAAGTAGCCCGTACTAACAAAGAAATACGCCCTAACAACGTGGTGTCCTTCCTGTCACAACGTCGTGACCTACTGGAAGAAGCCTACGCTGGCGACATTATCGGTATTCCTAACCATGGTGTGCTGCAATTGGGTGACGTGCTAACCGAAGGCGAAAACCTGCAATTCACAGGCTTGCCATTCTTTGCGCCTGAGCTATTCCAAGCAGTGGAGGTTAAAGATCCACTACGTACTAAACAATTGCGCGTAGGTTTGACCCAGTTGGGCGAAGAAGGTGCGATTCAGGTATTCCGTCCACACCTCACTAGCGGTGTACTGCTGCTGGGTGCAGTAGGTCAGTTGCAGTTTGAAGTGGTCGCTCATCGACTACGCACTGAATACAACGTAGACGCACGTTTGTCCCCCTCACGCTACAACTTGGCACGCTGGGTTACAGCTTCTGACGAAAAAGTAATGAAGAAGTTTCTGGAGACCAACGCTGCGAATATTGCCTACGACGTCGTAGACGCCATCGCATTCTTAGCCTCTTCTCCAGCACAGTTACGTGTGGCTCAAGACCTTAACCCTGGCATAGAATTCCATGCCATGCGTGAACATGGCGGACAGGTTTTCGCTACAATGTAAACTTCAAGCTCTGGCCCTTTCCTGTGAAAGGGCCAGCCGCTACCATCACAGCGAACACTTACTATGTCCTGGCGTTTAATTCTTGCAATTGTGTTACTAGCTTTGGGAGCCTCGGTCTGGGGCGGTATCCAGATGGGTAACTGGCTAGTAGAAAATGGCCCATTACGTGCTCCCAACATGGTGGCGATTGAAGAGGCTGCCCAGCTCATGCCTACGCTAGATGCTGATGGCAAGCCGTATGTCACCCCTGCTCCCCAGCCTCTGGTCAATGGCCGTTTGGGCGTACCTGAGGAACCAGAAGGTTTCGAATGGAAAATCGTCGCAAAAACTGCGGACCAATACAATCCACCTATTGCGCTAGCCAGCACCAGATTGTCTGCCCGCGCGCTTTCGGATTTACGTCAGCAAGGCGCTACGTCACCTAGCGGTTTGCAAGGTTTGGCTCGTATAGGTCCTTCTGGTGGCAGTCGCAGCGCAGGACAACAAGCGATACAGCCTGTGGATGTCACTATCCCCCCACCCCCACCTGCTGCCCCTGTTCCTAACGTAGGAGGCAACAGCAACTGGATTCCACAGTTTCAACGTGAGCTCGCCGCATGTTCGCAAAAAGGCTTCTTTGAACGCCCTAGTTGCTCATGGGATGCCCGTAATAAATACTGCGGCCCCAACAACGCATGGGGTCAAGTTGAAGGCTGTCCAAGCCGATAATGCGGCTTTGTAAGATATAGATACACAAAAAAACGCTACGTACATTACGTAGCGTTTTTTATATTGACAGCACAAAAGCGCGTTATTCGTCGCCCATTTGTGATTGTAAATAGTTCTGTACACCCACTTTTTCTATCAATTCCAGCTGGGTTTCCAGCCAATCGATGTGCTCTTCAGTGTCGTCCAGAATTTTTAGCAGCAAATCGCGAGAAACGAAATCGCTCACGCTTTCACAGTATTCCATACCTTCTTTCACGGTCACATGAGCGGCTTTTTCCAAAGCCAAATCACATGCCAGCATTTCAGGCACGTCTTCGCCAATGCGCAATTTGTGCAGATCTTGCAGGTTAGGTAGACCTTCCAGCAGCAAAATACGTTCAATCAACAAATCGGCATGTTTCATTTCGCCGATGGACTCTTTGTATTCTATTTTCCCCAGCTTGCCAAAGCCCCAATGATTCATCACGCGGGCATGCAAGAAGTACTGGTTAATTGCCGTCAGCTCATTTTTAAGCTGCTGGTTCAGGTAATAAATAACTTTGGTATCGCCTTTCATTCTTCTCACCTCCGGAAAGCTACGTTAAGCCAAACAGACCTAACTATAACAGCCCAGACAGCATTACTTGAGGCTTGAAGCCAGAATAATTAGCGTGAAAAAAGGCAAAAAAGAGAAGCATTCTCAAACACTTAGCTTGAGAATGGGCATGAGCGAAGTCGAATCAGGACAAGGTGGCGTAGGAAACCGTGCGAGCTGGGCGCAATTGTGACTCGTTTGCGGCCATTTCTACAGTTTCAGGCTGACGTGCAATTGGCGTAGCGAACATCGAACCCTCGCTGGCATATTGCCCACCGGGCAAATACTCAACGGCAGTGTCCGCGCAGGCTCCGCAGCACGTAGCTACTCCAAGTTGGGCTTGTAGATCAGACATGGTGGAAACACCATTATCTACAGCTTCCTTAACCTGACGCTCAGTAATAGCGTTACATATACAAATATACATGCGAACCATTATCATCCTCAGTTCCAAAAAACGCAACTACTAATATTTGGATACTATTTGCCCTTTTTTACAGTGGGCTAAAACCAACAATTCTGGTGGCCAAAAACTGGGGGCATGACGGGCTTTCTGCAACAATACCAGCTTGTCAGACTTTCCCAGATTCTTACATTTAGGTTGCCATGAAAACAGCTTCTGCTACCCAACGCCCCGATCGCGCTCTGCTACGCAATACGCTGATGCGCCTGACTATGCCTCAGAAACTACTTAGCATCATCGTCGTCCTTGTGGTGGCGTTGATATGGTTGCCCTTGGTTCAACGTTTAGTACGTTTTGGTGACACCATCGACTACTCCGGCCTGCACGCTTTGGGTACCGACGGCTTATCGTTCATTCAGCACTACGGTACGTATGTATGGTGGTTCATTGGCTTGCTGTGTACGCTGCTGATCATCTATATGCTGTACAGCTTTGTAGTATTCACCCACGGACTGTGGCAACAACGCGCCGTTAGTGAAAGCACGCTGAACACCCTAGTGCCACAACTCTCACCCGATGCTTGTGAGGTCATACACTGGACATGGGCCGAGCGCCGTAATCCTATTACTATCGGTGACTTACAACGTGCTGCCCAAGAGTTAGGCAATAACCGGTTCGACAAAATTCGTATGGTAGAACGCCAAGCTGCGTTGCTGAATACGCATCGCAATGCTACCCCGGCACCCACAAATGACTTGCAATCAGCCGAATTTCATGTTTGACTAATAGTTATGGATAACGCACGCACTATTTCTCTCAGCATTGCTTCCGCCGACCAGTCTGGTCGCACCGGTGCTGCTGTGCGTGCAATTATTTCCCTGTCCCAGATTACCCTACTACCACTACTACTAGCGCCCGGTTGCCGGGCCTAGAGCCTAGTGGTAGTTCGGCAGCCAATATTCAGCCACGTGTTTATATGCCGTCATTAGCATGACGTAGTGGTTCTGGTGACGGCAAAAAGTTTATATGCTTTTTTCGCCTGACAGGTGCACCAATGATTACCCATCCCGCTTCAAAATACATTCCATTTAAACCTTTCGCCCGCGATTTTTCCGAGCGTACTTGGCCATCCAAACGCATCGAGACTCCGCCTATCTGGATGTCTACTGACTTGCGTGATGGTAACCAATCCCTGATCGAGCCTATGAGCGTAGCGCGCAAATTGCGTTACTTCGACATGCTGGTCAACATTGGCTTCAAAGAAATCGAAGTAGGCTTTCCTTCTGCCTCGCAAACTGATTTCGACTTTGTGCGTACACTGATAGACGAAAAACGCATTCCTGACGATGTCACCATTATCTGTTTGACACAATCCCGTCAGGACTTGATTGAACGTACAGTAGAAGCAATGGCTGGCGCTAAAACCGCCATGATCCACCTGTACAACGCCTGCGCCCCTGCATTCCGCAAAATCGTCTTTAAAATGAGCAAAGATGAAGTACGTCAGTTGGCGGTGAACGGCACAAAAATGATCAAAGAAGCCATTAAGGCTCAACCTGGCACTAAATGGCGCTACGAATACTCTCCAGAAGTGTTCAGCACCACCGAGCCTGAGGTCGCTTTAGACGTATGTAATGCAGTAGTAGAAGCGTGGGACCCAAGCCCAGCAGATCCTATTGTGTTGAACTTGCCTGCTACCGTCGAAGCCACTACCCCTAACTTATACGCTGACCAAATTGAGTGGATGCACAATAACTTGGCGCGCCGCGACAGCATTCTGATCAGCTTGCACCCCCACAACGACCGTGGCACTGCTGTTGCTGCTGCTGAGTTCGGCGTGATGGCTGGCGCAGATCGTGTAGAAGGCTGCTTGTTTGGTAACGGCGAACGTACTGGTAACGTGTGTTTGGTCACCTTGGCACTGAACTTGTACACCCAAGGTGTGCACCCAGGCTTAGACTTCTCTGACATAGACGCTATCCGCTTGTGCGCAGAAGAATGCAACCAGATTCCTGTACACCCACGTCACCCGTACGCGGGCGATTTGGTGTTCACAGCATTCTCGGGCTCTCACCAAGACGCGATCAAAAAAGGCTTTGTATTACAGAAAGCAGATGAGCCTTGGGAAATTCCTTACTTGCCAATCGACCCTGCCGACTTGGGCCGTAGCTACGACGCGGTTATTCGTGTCAACAGCCAGTCTGGTAAAGGTGGCGTGTCGTACTTGCTGGAACAAGAGCATGGCTTGGTATTGCCACGTCGTCTGCAGATCGAATTCAGCCGCGCCATTCAGCGCGTAACCGAAGAAACAGGCAAAGAAGTCACGCCAGAAGCGGTATACAGCATTTTCGAAAGCGAGTACTTGGATACCAAAGGGCCTTGGAGACTGGTCACACACACCATCAGCAGCGCCCCTAAAGATGATGACGGCAACCAACGCGTCACTATTGATCTGACTGTGAAAGTAAACGGTGAAGAGCGCTCGTTACAAGGCTCCGGTGACGGTGCTTTGGCAGCCTTCATCAATGCCTTGGATATGCCTATCAAGGTCATGGATTACACCGAGCACGCGATTGGCAGTGGCATTGATACCAAAGCTGCCACCTATATCGAAACTCGTATTGCCGATAACCAGAGTGGTTTTGGCGTAGGTATTCATCAGGACATCCTGACATCTACGTTCAAGGCCATCTTGAGTGCCGTTAATCGTCATGAACTGGCGAAACGTGCAGAAGCTGAATGCGCTTAATACAGTGATCCTGTTTAGCGCACGCTACTTATAAGCGCCTGCCAGTTACCCTAGCAGTGCCGCTACAACGCCCCTACCAGGGGCGTTTTTGCATTCTGTGCTTACCACTCGGTATGAGCAGGTTCCCACATCACATCTACATCCGCTTCTGCAGAGCGGCGCATCATATCCAGCAAAGGAAAAGCCCGCTGTCTGAAACTCACTGGCAACTGCATAGGGTGTTTGTTGTTGTTTTCCTCTTCCTCATCTTGTTCAGAATCTTGATGAGCAGGGTCCAATGACATAGCACGTTCTATACCAGCAATGGCTGCAGCCAATTGATCATGCGGAATAACACCTTGCTCTGGCAGCGCATCAAGGTAAGGACGTCCGGCCGCTTTTAATACCAGCAATGCATGCTCCGCAAACATCATGACGTTGGGGGCAGCTTTAGAACTAAACACCAGCAACATAGCACTTTCTCCAATAGATCATCACGGCCCCTATGGTAACGCGCTTAGCGCAAAAAATTGCAGTATAGAAGCTGCTTTTTTATATCTAAGGGCTCTGTCTTATGTTGCGTCTACTGTTATACAGCCTACTGCTTCTCTGGCAGGGAACACTGCATGCCCAGCAATGCCAAGCACCTACTGCAGACCAACACTGCAATGCCAGACTAGGTAGCTCAAACCAACCTTATCAATTACCCGATCCTACAGCGGGTAATCCCATACATACGGCTACTGGCAACAAAACCCATCATGACTGGGATCTCTTTGCACTACCACACAGAAACAATCTAGGCTTTGGCCGCTACTACAGCGCACAAGGTTTGATTCTGGGCAGTCTAGGTGCCCAATGGCAGCACAACTATGAACTCAGTCTGACTGTGTCTATAGGGCACTATGTTGTGCAACTACCTGGCGAGCCTGATCTCATACTGACAGAAAAACCATCACCCTCTGGCTTCATACGGATAGACCAGAAACCAAACACCTATACGTGGCACCGCCATAACGGCGACAGCTATACCTTTGTAGAAGGCAAACTGCAGCATATACAGCATGGTGAACTGGCTACCTATTTTGACTACTACCCCGACAACAGCCAATGGCCTGCGCAGCTACATAAAATACGTACCGACCACGCACAGTTGGAACTACGTTATCTACAACACGGCTCACATTATTACCTGCAGCAGCTACATAGCCCTGTAGGCACCATCACCTACCATTATGATCAGCCAGCCTCGTCTCAGTTGCTACGGTTACAGCGCGTGCACTATCCCGATGGCCGCAATCTGCATTATTTGTACGAAGCCGAGCATCAAAGCGGCCACCCCTTTGCACTAACGGGCATTAGCATCCAACACAGCCCCACAGCTCAGCTCTACCGCTTACGGTATTGGGCCTATGACCAGCAAGGGCGCGCCATCAGTTCGGCACAAGAAGATCAACAGCAGTCCGTCACTATCCACTACCCTGCCTCTGCTGAGCACCCTATACGCATACAAAGCGAAGCAGGAGAACAGCAGCAATACCTCAACCACTCAGGGCGCTTAACTCGCACTACTGGGGCGCCTTGCCCTGGCTGTCCTCCCTCTGATTTACAGGTGTCATCCCCACAAAAAGGGCAATTACAGATCAACACGCTGAACCTGCAACAACACGCACAAGGCATAACGCTCACACCTAGGCAAACAGGCTGGACTGGCTTACAACTGGACTACGACGACACCGGCAAGTTGCAACAGTGGTCTAGCACCCTTAGCGGGACCACACGCTGGTTTTATGATTTAGAGGGCTTACCGCTACGTCAAACTCATGCCAATGGCGATCAGCTCACGGTTTACCGACATGCTACCCCTCTGCGCTGGCAGTTACAGTACCGTTCAGATCGTGCGCGTAGCCAAACCAACGTTTTGTGGCCACACCCCACGCAACTGCACATCGAACACCCTGCTGAAACTCAACATCAGCGCTTCGACGCAACGGGTAACCTGCTGACCCGCACAACCACCCGCCTACTACAGCCTACGCTTGAAGATAACTACGTTTACGATACGCAAGGTAGATTACAAGAGCATGCTCTGCCTGAAGGGGGGCAATTGCACTACATCTGGGCCGACGCCACCCCACAACTACTAGGCATCACATGGCTAGACAGCGCAGGCCACAACACCACGTTATTGCGCAGCCTACCGGGTGGTTATGCTTATTCAAATGGTCTCATCACCCAGATGGACTACAACACAGCAGGGCAAGCCTACACGTTGTCTGTGCATTCAGATCAAAAACTGTATTACCTCAGCACACGCTATTACCATGTCGCCTCTGGCGTGCTGCGGGCTGAACATCATCTTTTACCTACTCTACAGTCACAAGAACGCTACGGCTTTGGGTATAACAACCAGCAGCAAACCGTAGTCTGGCAACGCAACCTAGATGCTCCTTCGTACTATGCTTGGTCAGAAGAAGGGGCTCTGCGGCACTCCAATGTTATGGCCATACGTAGCATAGAACGAGATGCCTCTGGCTTACCCACAGTAGTACCGCAGGGAAACAAAACTTTATCGTTACGCTACAGCCCACAACGACAGTTACAACAGATATGGGACCAACACGATCTGCTGGCCAGCTATGAACACAATGCGTTTGGGCAGCTCATCGCAGCACACTACCCCAATGACAGCAGGTCGTTCTATTTCAACAGCACCCGATTAGAGTTAGAACAACGCCGTATCAGCCCCACAGCCCCAGTTTACGAATCACGTCGTTATATCTATGCACACAATGTGCCTATAGCCATGCTGCGCTATCTACCTGATCACAGCACCGAGCTATACCACATACATAGTGATTGGCTGGGTGCACCTCACAGCATGACTGATCAGCATGGCGAGGTAGTCTGGGCTGCACAGCTGACTCCTTTTGGTCAGGCTCAGATATTGGTAAACCGTGTAGACCTCCCTTTACGCCTTCCCGGGCAATACGCCGACCCGATCACGGGTTGGCACCATAATGGCTACCGTACCTATCTACCAGAACAAGGCTATTACCTAGAGCCGGATCCTTTAGGCCCGATTGCTGGGCTACAAGCTTTAGGTTATGCACAGCAGCAACCTCGTCATTATGCTGACCCCACCGGTTTGGTGCTGTTTGCCTTTGACGGCACACGCCAGAACCAACACACCGAAAGTAATGTGCAACTATTAAGTAGGCTGTATGACGGAGAAAGCTTTTATCAGTCTGGCCCCGGCAACCCATACTACGTAGATTGGGATGCCATCACGGCCAGCCAAGCGCATCAGATTATCCAAAATCAGTGGGCACACTTACTCAACCTAGTCGAACGCGGCCAGCGACAAGGGCAAGCCGTACTCCCCATAGACATACTAGGCTTTTCTCGTGGCGCAGCATTGGCCCGACACTTTGCCAACCTGATTGTGCAGCACACGCAAAACGGCTGGTTTCAGTATCAACACCCACAGCGCGGTCTACTCGCTATGTGCATACAAACACGCTTCATGGGCCTGTTTGATACGGTTGCCCAGTTCGGGTTATCAGGATCAGCGAATCACCTGTACGATTTATCTGTATCGCCCGTTTGGGGTTGGGTAGCCCATGCCGTCGCCCTTAACGAGCACCGCTGGATGTTCCCCTTATACAGCCTAGACGTCCCCAGCAATCTGAACCGATTAGAGCAAGCGTTTATAGGTGCTCACTCTGATATAGGAGGCGGCCACGATCTACTTGAGCCTGAACCGGGCGATCTGAGTCGCGTCGCGTTGATGTGGATGCTCTGGCAAGCTCGCGCTGTAGGTCTGAATTTCAACGACCTAAACACCGATGACGCTAACGTCAGCACCCCCATCTTGCACGATGAACGCTCTGCCCTAGAACGCTACCTACTCAACAGTGACCGGCGTGTGCAGTCGCCGTCACATCCGGCTCATAATCAATATCAACAAGACCATCCCGAATTGGGAAAAAACATACGCGATCAAGTCGAAGCCTTCTTACGACGTTTTTCAGATTGGCGTACACGCGACGACAATCAAGTGGCAGAAGTCGATATGGCTGCCTACTACCAGTGGTTGGCGCAGCAAAACGCCCAAGCACCTTGAATCAAAGAGGAAATCTAGCGCAAATCACGCTATCATGTAACCCTTGGACTTTCTTTACGTATGGGCTGCGGTAAACCGCCGTTTCCCCATCACGCAACCTGATACTACACACGATTTCTATGCTTGCAGAGCAACAACAACAGCTCATCGCGCTGCTTCAAAGCGCCGTTCACGCCCTCGTTCCTGACGCGTCACCTACTATCACCCTTGAGCGCCCAAAAGTGGCTGCACACGGTGATGTTGCTTCAAATATTGCTATGCAATTGGCTCGCCCAGCAAAACGAAACCCTCGTGAATTGGCACAGGAAATCGTGGCGCACGTAGCAGCCAACCCTGATGCACAACAGCTGATCGCTGCGGCTGAAGTCGCCGGCCCTGGTTTCATCAACTTCCGCCTGACTACTGCGGCGCACCAAGCGGTGCTACAAACCATCGCAAAACAAGGTACGCAGTACGGTTTTCAACCTGAACGCACCGACAAAGTATTGGTGGAATTCGTATCCGCGAACCCAACCGGCCCCTTGCACGTAGGCCACGCCCGTCAAGCCGCGTTGGGCGATGCTGTTTGCCGTCTGTTTGCCACGCAAGGCTTTGATGTCACTCGCGAGTTCTACTACAACGATGCAGGTAACCAAATCGAAAATTTGGCAATCAGTGTGCAAGCTCGTGCGCGCGGCATTGACCCTGAATCTGAAGAGTTTCCTAAAGATGGCTACCGTGGTTCGTACATCCAAGACATCGCTGAAGACTTCTGCGCTGGTAAAAGCGTAGGCGCAGCCGACGTAGAAACCGTGGTGGCGTCTGGCGATGTGAACAACTTAGATGACATCCGCCGTTTTGCCGTTGCCTACCTGCGTCGCGAACAAGACTTGGATCTGCAAGCTTTCGGTCTGAAGTTTGATAACTACTACTTGGAAAGCTCGCTATACACCAGCGGCCGTGTAGAAAAAACAGTAGATGCTCTGGTGAAAGCCGGTCATACCTACGAAGAAGAAGGCGCTCTGTGGCTACGCACTACAGAATTAGGCACAGGCGACGATAAAGACCGTGTGATGCGCAAGCGCGAAGGCGGCTACACCTACTTCGTACCCGATGTGGCTTACCACGTCGCTAAATGGGAGCGTGGTTTCCACCATGCTATCAACATTCAAGGTACAGACCACCACGGTACTATCGCTCGCGTACGCGCCGGTCTGCAAGGCCTAGATATTGGTATCCCTAAAGATTACCCCGCATACATTCTGCACAGCATGGTGAAAGTCATGCGTAATGGCGCAGAAGTTAAAATTTCAAAACGTGCAGGTAGCTACGTCACCATGCGCGAACTGATTGAATGGGTGGGCCAAGATGCTGTGCGCTTCTTCCTGGCACAACGCCGCGCCGACTCCGAGTTCGTATTTGATATAGACCTAGCGCTGTCACGCAGTGAAGAAAACCCTGTGTACTACATCCAGTATGCACACGCACGTATACACTCGATGGTGAACCAATCCGGCGAAACGCTGGAGCACATTCAGCAAGCCGATACTAGCTTGTTGGTCGCACCTACCGAGCTGACTATGCTGCAACGTCTGGCTGAATACCCAGCCATGCTGCAATTAGCAGCCAATGACTTGGCTCCGCACCAAATTACCTTCTGGTTGCGTGATTGTGCAGCAGACTTCCACGCTTGGTATAACGCCGAGCGCGTCAATGTAGACGACCTGCCGCTGAAACGTGCCCGTCTGGCTTTGGCTATTGCTTGCGCACAAGTCATCGCTAATGGTCTAAGTGTACTGGGTGTGTCCGCACCTGAAAAAATGTAGGAACTATGGCAACACGACGCAAGAATACCCGGTCTAGCAAATCCTCCAGTGGCGGTGGCAGTACCCTGTTTGGCGTCATCATCGGCCTCATTCTGGGTTTGGCGGCAGCAGCATTGGTCGCGTTTTATATCACTAAAGCGCCTATGCCTTTTAATGACAAGGCAAGCCGTGCTGCACCCAACGTATTGCTTCCCGAAGTTCGCGATGCTCCAGACCCAAATATAGGTCTGTATCCACGCCCTAGCAGCAGCGCCAATGGTCAGCCAGATAGCTTGAGTCCTGTTGCCCCTGCAGGCGGCACACGCCGTGATGAAGACGTACTAGGTGAGTTGATTGCAACCCTGCCGGAAGCTGCTAAGCCTCCGGTAGTAGCGGCACCTAGTGCCTCGCAACCTGCTGCATCTGCACCTACTGCAACGAACAACTCCGAGCCTAAACAGCTCGCCATGATACCGCCACCAGCACCGCCTAAAGCGGCTGCTTCGCAGCGTTATTTCTTGCAGGCCGGTGCATTCCGTTCTGCTAACGATGCGGATGCTACCAAGGCGCGTATTCTGATGTTGGGCTTACCTGCCGAAGTACAGATTGCCGAGGTAAACGGCACCACACTGAATCGTGTACGTGTAGGCCCTTTCAATGGTCTGGATGCCATGAATCAAGCGCGTATCACTTTGGGTAACGAGCAAATTGCTACCTCTGTCGTACGTCAGCCTTGAACTTTATGCAATCCTCACTGTCCTATAGCCCTATTACCTAGCAGGAAGGAAACCCTATAATGAACAAAACTTCAGTTCTTCGCCTGGCAGCTAGCAGTGTGCTAACACTGAGCGCCCTTTTCAGTGCTCCCTCCATGGCCCAGCAAGCACAAACGTATGTCACGTTGGAACAGGCTCAGCCCTCGGATACGCTTAACAAAACCGAAGTACTGGAGTTTTTCTCCTATAGCTGCCCACACTGCGCAACTGCCGAACCGCTGGTAGCAGAATGGGCTACAAAACTTCCTGAAAATACTGTTCTGCAACGTGTACCTATCGCCTTTAATGCTGGCATGGTAGACCTGCAACGCATGTATTACACCTTGGAAGCCATGGATCGTTTGGATCTGCACGAAGCGCTATTCAAAGCGTTGCACCAAGAAAGAAAACCACTGTTTGACGCTAAAGCACTGACCCAATGGGCTGCTGACCAAGGCATTGATCAAGACGAATTCACCAAAACTTTCAACTCGTTTGGTGTGAACACCAAGATTTCCAAAGCCAACGATTTGGCACGTGCCTACCGTATTGAAGCTACACCTAGCTTGGCTGTAGGCGGTAAATACGTTACCAACCCAAGCATGGCTCGTGGTATTCCACAAATGCTGGAACTGGCAAACGGTTTGTTAGCGCAATAACACATTGGGTATTCACACCTAGCGTTGTTGTGCCTTTGCCGGTGATTCGCTAGGTTCACATACCCATAAAGAATCCCCCTGATGTTTTTGGCATCAGGGGGATTTTTCTTTTCACATGGTTACCCATGTGAACATAGCGCTATATCACAGACCTGCTGGGCGTACATAACCTGGGAAGTGCTCATCCAACGCTGCTTTGAACGCATCGGATTTAAACGCATCAGCCAAGTCTTTAGCCCATGGTTTGTCCAAGTCTTCTGTACGTACAGCCACTACCTGTTGGTAGTCTACTGGAGGCTGCTCCAACGCTACTGCGCTGGTCAGATCCAAGCCGGATGCAATCGCAAAGTTACCGGGTACAACCGCGTACTCTACGCCACCAATAGTGCGTGGCAACTGTGCCGCCTCTACTGGCTGCAAACGGATGTTTTTAGGATTCTCAACCACATCACGCTCAGTCACGCGCAGTGGGTCTACATCTTGCTTCACCACAATCACTTGGTGCTGTTGCAGCAGTTGCAAAGCACGTGCCAAGTTACTTGGGTCGTTAGGTACAGTGAAGCGGTCTTTGTCTTGCACATCAGCCAAGCTGTCGCGGCCAGTTGCATAAATACCCATAGGGGCAGTTGTGCTCTGAACCAAATCGCTCAATGGCAAGTTTTGGTCTGTTTTAAAACGGTTCAGGTACGCAATGTGCTGGAACAGGTTGGCATCCAACGCACCATGAGCCAACGCGATATTAGGCTGCACGTAATCGTTGAACTCTACCAGTTTTACCTTGTAGCCTTGCTCTTCCAACTGAGGAACAATGGCCAACTTCAGCACATCATAGTTATAGCCAGCCGTTGCACCAAACACCAAGCTTGGTTTGTTTGGATCTGCTGCGTGAGCAGCGCTAGTGCCCAGAGTTAGCATGGCGGCAATGGTGCCAAGCATAAGCTGGCGGCGTAGCTTCAACATGAGAATACCCCTTGAGTAATACGATAAAAGTACAACAAAAATTACGAACGTTTATCCAGTCGGTGTGCCAAGGCATTACCGCCAAACTGTATGATCTGCACGATCACAATCAGTATCGCTACCGTTAGCAACATCACATCTGTTTGGAAGCGGTAGTAGCCGTAACGAATGGCCAAATCCCCAATACCACCGCCACCTACCACGCCAGCAACCGCTGAGTAGGACAAAAAGCTTACTGCTAGTACCGTGAGGGCCAGAATCAACCCCGAGCGAGCTTCTCGCGCCAACACACGCCATACAATTTGCAGCTCTGACGCGCCCATGGCCTGGGCTGCTTCAATCACACCACGCGGCACTTCACGCAGGCTTTGCTCTACCAGACGTGCCAAATAAGGAATTGCAGCGACGGACAACGGCACTGAGGCCGCCAATGGGCCAATGGGTTCGCCCACAATTTTCAGCGTGAACGGCGCCAACACCACCAGCAGAATAATGAACGGGAATGAACGTATGGTGTTCACTACCCAACTCACGACCAAATAGATTTTTGGGCTGCTGAGTGATTGGCCTGGACTCATCAAAAACAGCAACACACCCAGCGGGCCCCCTAAGACAATGGCGGCGCTCACCCCTATGCCCAACATTAAAAAGGTTTGGCCTATGGCCAGCCATAAGTCGGGAAGAATGGGAATAATATTATCTAGCATGCTCTCTACACCCTTACGCGGCACTTAGCCCTTCTTGGGCATAAAATTTCTGCAATAACTCAGCACGTCGTGCTTCTTCAGCTAACTCACGCCCCAATCCACTTAAACGTGGGGTAGTCTGGTCGGCTACATCGACCACTTCTACCAACTGGCCCGCTTCCAAAATCGCCGCGCGTGTACACAACGACAACACCACTGGCAATTCATGCGTCACGATCACAATCGTTACGCCCAACTGGTGATTAATATCACGTAAGGTATCTAACACCGAGCGTGTCGTTTCTGTATCCAGTGCCGAGGTAGGCTCGTCACACAGCATCACTTTGGGACGCGGCGCCAACGCGCGGGCAATTGCCACACGTTGCTTTTGTCCACCTGACAACTGAGCGGGATAGTGATGAATCTTGTCGCTCAAGCCCACCAATTCCAAACACTCACGCACTCGCGCTTCTACTTCTTTCTTGTTCACTCTGCGGTGCAACGTCAGCGGAAAGGCGACGTTCTCAAAGACAGTGGCGTTTTGCAGCAAGTTAAACTGCTGAAAAATCATGCCCAAATCTTGTCTGGCCATGCGCAAATCACGCTTGGACAGCGTGGTCAAATCTTGTCCTGCCAGCAATACTCGACCGCTATCAGGGCGTTCCAGCAAATTAATCATTCGCAGCAACGTCGATTTACCCGCACCACTTTTACCAATCAGACCAAATATCTGTCCTTCCGCAATATCGAGCGTCAAGGAACGTATGGCATTAAAAGTGGAACCATCCGGTAAGGGAAAAGTCTTGTTTACGGCGTCCAATCGTATCAAGGTTGGCGCACTGATTTGATTTTTTGGTTGCATGGTTACTTCAGAACAAGACTGCTTACCACCCAGCAAACAGTCGAAAAGAGCGATTCATTATCGCATCTATTGCTTATTTCAAAACTGAACATTTAGCCATAACATAATATCTTCTAGTTATTAGAAGTTGTTGCTATAACCAAAACAAGCCAAGGGTGATGGCAGCCCATCACCCTTGATTACACGGTTTCACTGCCCTTAGCAGAAACGCATCCTGCTAAGAACACATACCGTTAAACCGCTACGACTAGAGAAATTTCCAGTGGCGATTTGCTAGGCAGTGTGAATACGCCCACAGCCGCACGTGCACTAATGCCTGCGGCACCCAGTTCAGCGGCCAAGTAGTCAGACGCGAAATCCGCTACTTTAGGGTGCTTATCAAACTCAGGGTCAGTACTGGCGACGTAAACAGTCATGCTCACTACTTTGCGCAGTTGCTCAGACTCGTTCAGCACGCTACGAGCGGCTGTCAGTGCATTTTGTACGGCCAACTCAGCAGATTCACGCAGTACATCTACAGGGTCGCTGCTGCTAATACCGCCAGTACGAATCAACACGCCTGCACGACGTGGTGTCATGCCTGCTGTAAAAATCAAATTCCCTTCGCGTGTAGCGGGAGAATAATTACCTTGTGGAGCGGGAGTGGCGGATTGGTTACTACTCATTTTCTATACCTCTGGATTAAGGTGGCAACACGCTGCATTGCCTGCACAGTTGCCCCATAATCTTGTGAAAAATTAACACGTATACTGTGGGTGACGTTAGGCCCGAACTCACTGCCCGGGGTGACAGTCACCCCTGCTTGCACGCGCAAAATACGCACAAATTCTTCTGGTTTCACAACCAGATCAGGTAGCTGGGGAAACAAATAACTGCCAGCCTGTGAAGGCCGAACCTGCACCCCATCTACTGCATGCAGGATGTCTAGAATAGCATCACGAATACGCTGATGCGCAATAATACGCTGCGACATCCACCCATCTGGCTCATTGAACCACGTACGCAACACTGCTTGGTTATAGCCCGCCGCACGCAAGGCAATAATGGCCTGCAATTTCTCCATGCGCTGTATTAAACGCGCCGCCCCAAATGCAACACCCAGACGGAAACCACTCAACGATTCGGTTTTAGATGGCCCCATGATGGTCAGCAAATTATCGCTGTTCATTTCTGGTTGCGCCCGCAGGTGGGTGTACTGTTCTCCGCTATATAACAAGCGTGAATACAGTTGGTCCACAATGACAGTCACGTTGTACTGTGCCGCTAGCTGTGCAACACGTACGATTTCCTCGCGGGAATACACCACACCAGTAGGATTGTTGGGGTTAGAAAACAAGAAAACTTCTACACCAGATTTGAATACCGCCTCTAGCTGATCCAAATCTAAGCCTGCAGCCGTACGCGTCGCATGGTAATTCAGTTGCACCGGCACTAACTCGCCTTCCATAAAACTGACAAGTTTGCGGTTCGCGAAATAATCGGGCTGCACGATGGCCACTTTAGTGCCGCGCGTGACGCAGGCTGCAATGGCTAAAAACAGTGCGCCTTGCGTACCTGTAGTGATGATGAGTTCTTCTTCAGCATCTACAGGGCTACCCGTGAACGTACCTAGGTGTTTGGCTACCTCATGACGGATCGCAGCTTTTCCGCGATACTCGGTATAGGCTTGCGCGCCCCCTTGATGATAGCCATCAGAAAATACAGCCAAGGCGTTATCCACAGGCGGAAAAGCATCCACGTCACCATGGGAAAAATCCACAGGGCGACCTTCTAGGGTTTCACCTCGCAGCAGGGCTTGAAACTCAGCGCCTTCACGCTGCCGTACTTCTTGGCCTGGCGCATTATCCGTACCTAAACGACTGAATTTCTCGTCTAACTTATCCATTTTGTCCCTCTTTAGCTTCCTGCTCAGCACGGTAGGCTCTATAACGTGCCATGTTCTCTTCATTAGCCGGGTACAAACCGGGTAAGGGATGCCCTGCCCGCACTTGCTCTACCACCCAACCTTCCAAACGCTCTTGCTCAGGAGCTAACTCCAACACCTTGTCTAAAAACGATGCAGGTATAGCCACTGCGCCATCTTGATCGGCCACGATGATATCGCCGGGGAAAATTGCCACGCCACCGCAACCTATGGGCTCTTCCCAACCAATAAAGGTCATGCTCGCCACAGACGGTGATGCTGCTTGGCCTTGGCTCCACACAGGCAAACCAGAGGCCTTCACACCAGCCCCATCCCGCATCACGCCATCTGTCACCATCGCTTTAATGTTGCGCTTCACCATGCGCTCGCACAAAATGTCGCCCCACACACCAGCGTCAGTCACACCAAAAGCATCTGCCACCGCCACGCACCCTTCGGGCATGGCCTCAATCGCAGCACGAGTAGAGTTAGGTGCACTCCACGATGCCGTCGTCGCTAAGTCTTCACGTGCCGGTATAAAACGTAAGGTAAAGGCTGGCCCCACTATGCGCGGCTGCCCTTCAGCCAACGGTTTGGTACCGCGTATCCACGTATTACGTAGTCCCAACTTCAACAGAACGGTAGTGATTGTGGCCGTAGTGACCCCTTCTAGGGTTTTGACAATCTCAGCATCCAACGCCATACTCTGCCTTTCAAAAAATTAAATAGACGTAGTTAGTCTCTCACCAATTATTTTT
>SRSN01000109.1 GCA_004791645.1 Alcaligenaceae bacterium 429 | reverse complement strand
AAATAATTACAGAATCTATTATTGCGATGCAGCAAAAAATTACGATTTCAGCAAAAGATTGCGTAGCGTGTCGAGCAGTGTTTGGTGATTGGAGGGGGGGTAGGGCAAAGCAGGTTGTTTACCCCAAACTGGACTAGGCCAAGCAGGATCTTGATGGTGTCTAGCAATCACGTGCATGTGCAATTGGGGCACCATATTTCCCAGCGTGGCGATATTCATTTTATTGGCTTGGTAGTACGTATGCATGCGTTGTGCAACGTGATTGGTTTCTTCCCACAGGCGTTGTTGATCTGCGCTAGAAAGATCAAAGGTCTCGCGTATATCGGCTTGTCTAGGTACCAGAATGACCCACGGGTAGTGTTGATCATTCATGAGCAGTACTTTGCACAGCGGCAGGTCTCCAATTTCCAGTGTGTCTGCAGCCAGTGTGGGGTGTAACGTAAACATGAATGAAAGCCCTATTGAATATGCAAAGGAAGGGTGACGGGACCGTTGTTGACTAATGCTACCTGCATGTCGGCACCAAAAACGCCTGCACCTACGGTGTGATGCATGGTTTTGGCTTTGTCTACCAAGTAGGTAAAAAGGAAGCGTCCTAATTCAGGAGGCGCTGCGCGCATAAAGCTAGGGCGATTCCCTCGGCTAGTGTCTGCTGCTAGCGTAAACTGGCTTACTAATAAGAGACCGCCTTGGGTTTGCTGCAAGCTAAGATTCATTTTGCCGTCTTCATCATCAAAGATGCGCAATTTGAGCAGCTTATTTAGCAGGTTGTCTGCGGTTTCTGGGGTGTCTGAGGGTTCCGCGCAAACTAATACCATCATGCCGGCCTGAATGCGGGCTACTTCGGTGTCAGCAATAGTGACGCTGGCAGACTTAACGCGTTGTACCAGCGCTAGCATGAGACAGGCTCCGCAAAGTAAGGGTAAGTTTGAATCGAGAATGAGAATAGTTTACTATTTGTGATCACGATCAAGGACTAGAAAGAGACAGCGGCATGCAGATTGTGTGTGCCGCGATTTGTAAGGAAAATTATTGTGCAAGAATCATCGTATCACATAGAAAAACAGATCCATCCTATTAAAGTACGCAGCGCGTGGGTAAAGTCTATTACCCGACCTACGCCGCACATGGCGCGTATTACGCTGCAGGGTGATGATCTGCACGATTTTTACTCCCCGGGCTTTGATGATCACGTAAAACTGCTGTTCTCAGAGCAAGCTGGGCAAGAATTGGCTGTGCCACAAGTAGGTGAGCGTGGCTTGGTGTTTGATGAGGGTCAGGCTAAGCCGGTTATGCGCGACTACACGCCACTGGCGTATGACAATCAAGCTTGCGAAATGGTGATTGATTTTGTCTTGCACGGCACGGGCGTAGCATCCACATGGGCAGAACAAGCCAAAGAAGGCGATAGACTGTTGATGGCAGGCCCGCGTGGTTCAATGCTGATCCCTACTGTTTTTGATTGGCAGGTATTGGTGGGTGATGAAACGGCATTGCCAGCGATCACTCGCCGACTACGCGAACTCAAACAAGGTACAAAAGTAAGCGTTGTAGTAGCGATCAACCATGAAGAAGCCCGCATGCCATTGTCTAGTGCAGCGGATATTGATGTGCATTGGGTGGTGGAGCCTAACGGTGATGTCGCCCGTCAAAAAATACTCGCTACCTTGCAGTCGCTGGCAGCCGCTAAGCAAGGCGAAGGTTTTGCGTGGGGCGCTGTAGAGTACTCTCAAGTGGGGCCTGTGCGTGAGGCCTTGATGCAGCACTTTGACTTAGATGCATCCCGAGTCAAAGTGTCTAGTTACTGGCGTCGCGACGAATAACGCAACGCCAGTATGGTAGGCGGCTTATTTATCAGTGTGCAGTGTTAAGTCGCCTGCTTTAATCCAGCCCAAACGCCTGCATAGCCAGGCAAACAGCAAGCATAGCGTTGCAGGTAAAATGAAGTGCAGCAGCGCAATGGAAATCCATACCGAACTGCTGTAACCCATCGCTTCTAATGTACCCACCTGACCTACTAAACCACTGGTGCCCATACCTGAGCCAGTAGGGATGTTGCGCATGTCAAAAACCAATGCACCTATAGGGGCCAGAATAGCCGAGGCTAAAACGGGTGGAATCAAAATAAACGGGTTGCGTACTATATTAGGTAGCTGCAACATGCTGGTGCCTAAACCAATACCCAATAAGCCTGATGTGCCATTTTCTTTATAGCTCATCGCTGCAAAGCCCACCATTTGTGCGCAACAGCCAATGGTGGCAGCCCCGCCAGCTAGTCCTCCTAGTTGAAGGGAAATAGCGAGCGCAGCACTGGACATGGGGCTGGTCAGGATAATGCCCATCACTACAGCAATAATGATGCTCATAAAGAAGGGCTGTAGGGTAATGGCCCACTCGATGGTTTCACCTGTGGTGCGCATCATATCGCCTAGCCATGGGGCTACCCATGACGCAATGAGCGCGCCACTGATCAGAGCGCTGGCAGGCGTAGCAATAATATCTACAGGCGTGCTTTTATGTACCAGTTTGCTGAGCTCGGTGCTAATGGCAACGGCAACAAAACATCCTACAGGGCCGCCGCCCACTTTTACGGCTAAGGTGCCAACAATAGCACTGGCAAATAACACCATGGGTGGTGCTTGCAGGCCATAGGCAATCCCTACGCCAATAGCGGCCCCCATACCAGATTGAGCTATGGCGCCTACTTCTATCAGCCAAGGTAAATCCGTCCAGTTGCCTACGGTTTTTAAAATCAGTCCAATAATCAGCGAGCTGAACAACCCAAGGGTCATGTAATTCAGGGTTTGAATACCGTATCGCTGCAGGGAGAACTCAATGTTCCGTGAACGTAAAAAAGCCGCTACAGACATATAAACTCACTTTGAGTATAAATAAGATCTGCTAAGTGTATAGGAAGGCGGGGCTAGAGGGATAGTGCTTGTTGCAGTATTTGTGCGAAAAATACAGTGCGACGCACGTCTTTGCTTTGGCGAAGTTTGCTCGTCATCAGCGGCAGAAGCACACGTTGTAATCGTTGTAGATGACGATTTACCTGTTGCAGGGCTTGTAGAACCCGTGCGTTTGGGGCTTGATGTAGATAACAGGCTAACAAGTTGCTGCCCCTCTCTAGATCGTCTTTCAGATAGTGCAGTAGTGAGTTAAAACAAAGCAACACATCATAAGCCTGCGCTAAATGTAGGGGCATGGCGTTGCCGGTGTTTTCCTCAAAATCGATACGATAAACTTTGTGGTCTTTGATGGTGAGGTTGCGTATTTGTGCGCCACCATGCCACTGATGGTGTGTATGTAGTTCAACTAATGAGTCCACTACGCTTTGTAATAGTTCTAGGTTTTTTGGGGCTTGAGAAAGCCTATTTTGCACAGACTCGCCTGTGTGAGTCATGACCAAATATTCAGGGGTCAGCAGCAAGACCTCAGGGACGGCTATACCGTGTTGTTTCAGTGCCTGCAAACGTTTGGCTTCGTAGGTAATGCCACCCAGGCGTAATTGGCGTGGGTTGATCCAGACCTTAAAAAGTAGAGAGCCAAATAATGCGCTGCTAATTTCACGTAGCTTACGACCTGGTTCTTTGCGCGCAAATTTGACGACGTAGGGAGTGTCGTCGTGATGCAGTACGATGGGCCTCATGGGCTTTTGTGGTACTAATGGCTCTATTTGGGTAATTAAAGCCTGAGCAAGCGGGTGGTCTTTTGTAAGCATTTGCTCATTTTAAAAGATGTGACAGATTTGTGAATGGCCTTAGTGATAGTTCTTGCTTTACATAAATTGCGTTGCTATAATCCTTTCTTCTTTGAGAAAGCAAAGATAAGCCCAGGTGGCGGAATTGGTAGACGCGCATGGTTCAGGTCCATGTGCCGCGAGGTGTGGAGGTTCGAGTCCTCTCCTGGGCACCAATCAAAAGATTAGTCTTTTGGCCGCATAACATAGTTATGTTATTTGCTTAGTTTCAAAGAGGTAGTGTAGTAAAAATGCCCAGGTGGCGGAATTGGTAGACGCGCATGGTTCAGGTCCATGTGCCGCAAGGTGTGGAGGTTCGAGTCCTCTTCTGGGCACCAAATTCCTAAAAAAGCCGATTGTTTTTATAACAGTCGGCTTTTTTGTATTGAGATTCCCGTGAGTGGGTGTGATTGCCATGCAAATTTCACCGACTAGGCTGGGTAACCATTGTATGCTATCACTTTGATGAGCGACTTCAACGCGAGGAAGCTGGGTGAGTCATACGCTGCATCCGCCTTCCAGTACTTAATTTGAACGGGAAGCCTTTTGCTGAAAAAAAATCAAAAAACTCCTCATCAGGGTAAAGCCCCTGAGTCTGTGTCAGAGCAAGGCGCATACGCGCCACCTCCTGATTTCGATCCTCAGATTCCCAGTCGGGAACAATTCTTGCAGTTCTTGCGAACATGTCCAAAGGGTATTGCCGTTAATGCATTGGCAAAAAAATTGGGCATGAGTTTTCCTTTACCTGTGGGTGCAGAGCGCCGCTTGGCAGCAATGCAACGTGATGAGCAAATTATGATTGATGATTCTGGTCATATTTCTCTGAATACTCGTTCGCAATTTATTGCGGGGGTAGTGCAGGGGCATCGAGATGGTTTCGGTTTTCTTATTCGAGATGAGGGTGGTCCGGATCTCTATTTGTCGCAACGTGAAATGTTGCGTGTACTGCATGGCGACCGTGTGTTGGTGCGTGCAGATGGTGAGTATCGCGGTAAACCAGAAGCAGTGATTGTTGAGGTGCTAGAGCGTCATACCAATAGATTGGTGGGGCGCTTGGTTATGGAGCACGGTAATTACACCGTGGTGCCAGAAGATCAGCGTATCAAGCACGATATTTATGTAGCGCCTGCTGATTTGGCGAATGCCAAGCCAGGGCAGGTAGTTGTAGTAGAGATCACTAGACAACCAGCACGCCACACGCAGCCTATGGCTAAAGTGGTAGAGGTGCTAGGGGAGGTCGATGATCCAGGCATGGAAATTGAAATTGCTGTGCGCAAGTTCAATGTGCCTTTTGAGTTTAGTGATGCCGCTAGTCGTCAAGCAGAGCGTTTACCTGATGAGGTGCGCCCTAATGACCTTAAAGGCCGAGTGGATTTACGTGATCTACCTTTCATTACTATTGATGGTGAAGATGCGCGCGACTTTGATGACGCCGTGTACTGTGAATCAGTAGACATTGGTCAAGGTAAGCGTCCACGTGCGGGTTGGCGTTTGTTGGTGGCAATTGCTGACGTAAGTCACTATGTGCGTCCTGGTGATGGCATAGATGGCGATGCGATCGAGCGTGGTACCAGTGTGTACTTCCCGCGTCGTGTGATTCCTATGTTGCCGGAATCGCTGTCCAACGGTATTTGCTCGCTGAATCCTGGCGTTGATCGCTTGGTGTTAGTGTGCGACATGATTATCCCTGCTGATGGAGCAACGGCCGGTACGGTTACTGCCTATCAGTTTTACGAAGCCGTGATTCATTCGCATGCACGTACCACCTACACTGGCGTGTGGGGAGCGTTGCAACAGCCTGATGGTCCTGCCGCCCAAGAAATGGCTGAGGTCTTACCGCAACTGCATACCGCTTATGAGCTGTATCGTAAGTTGGCAGAGCAGCGTCGTGTGCGTGGCGCTATAGAGTTTGATACGGTAGAAACTAAAATCGTATGTAACCCATTGGGTCGCATTGAGCGCATCGAGCCGTTGGTGCGTAATGATGCACACAAACTGATTGAAGAATTTATGTTGGCTGCTAATACATGTGCAGCTGACTTCATGAGTCGTCACCGTCGACAAGGTCTCTATCGCGTACACGAAGGACCTACGCCTGAAAAACTACAGAAATTGCGTGATTTCTTGCGTACGTTGGGCTTGTACTTAGAGGGTGGTGATGAGCCAGGCACTGAGGATTACGCCAAGCTCATGCAAAGTGTGCGTGGTCGTAGCGATTTCGGGATTATTCAAACCATGTGCTTGCGCTCTATGCAGCAGGCGGTCTACAGCCCTGAGAAGCTGGGACACTTTGGTTTGGCCTATAAGCTTTATACGCACTTTACGTCACCTATTCGCCGTTACCCCGATTTGCTGACGCATCGTGTCATCAAGAGCATTTTGCAAGGTAAGCCTTACGAGCCTGATCTGCCAGATGAAGCGGGTGAATCTACGCTTAGCGCAGCTAAGCGTCAGCAATCTAAGTGGGAACGTCTTGGTGTGATGCTGTCTGCGCGTGAGCGTCGTGCTGATGAGGCGTCTTACGACGTGCAGGCTTGGCTGAAATGCTACTTTGTCAAAGAGCATATAGGTGAAGAGTTCAGCGGGAAGATCACCGGCGTTGCTAACTTCGGCTTGTTTATCACGCTGGATGCGCTGTATGTGGAGGGCTTGGTGCATATCTCTGAGTTAGGGGCAGATTACTTTGTCTTTAACGAAGCCAGCCATGATCTGCGCGGCGAGCGTACAGGTATACGCTACAAATTGACAGATGCTGTGCAAGTGCAGGTCGCTCGTGTTGATCTGGAAGCGCGCCGCATTGATTTTCGTTTGGTGAAAGGTACAGGCTACGAAGCCTTGATGTCACCGTCTAACGAAAATGCTCGTGGTAAGCCACAGAAAAAAGCAGCGCCAGCCAAACCTAAGGCATTAAAAGGTACGTCTAGTGAACGACGTGCTACAGCACGCAAAGCCGCCAAAGCGGCCGCGCGCGAAAAAAACATCAAAGCCCGCGCCGCAAAAAAGCGGGTTAAACGCTAGTTGAAGGAACAGTATGTCATTGCAGGTATTGGCGGGGTTTCATGCCATACAATCGCGCATGCGCCATGCGCTTGAGTCTATTCAAGAACTCTATGTAGAAGAGGGTAGGCGTGACAAGCGCATGCAGGCCTTTGTGGATCAGGCTCAAGGGCGTGGCATTCGTGTCATGTTCGTGGATAAAAAACGCTTAGATGGCATTAGTCAGGGTGTGCGCCATCAAGGTGTTGTGGCATTGGCCAAAGAAGTGGCACTAGCATTGGATCTAGATGAGTTACTTGATCAAGTAGAAGACCGTAAAGAAAAAGCCTTCTTATTGTTATTAGATGGCGTAACAGATCCGCATAACTTGGGCGCTTGTCTACGTACGGCAGATGCCGCTGGTTGTCATGCGGTAATCGCACCGCGTGATCGCGCTGTAGGTTTGAATGCTACGGTGCGTCGTGTGGCCTGCGGGGCAGCTGAAACGGTCCCTTACTTGACGGTGACGAACTTGGCTCGCACCATGCGCGAACTTAAAGATCGTGACATTTGGTTAGTGGGCACCGACGACGAAGCTACACATAGTTTGCATGCTGTTGATGCGCGAGCCGCAATGGCATGGGTGATGGGGGCAGAAGGCGAAGGTATGCGTCGCTTGGTGCGTGAAACATGTGATGAGCTGGTTTCCATCCCTATGCTAGGTTCTGTGGAGAGCTTAAACGTGAGTGTGGCCAGTGCGGTATGCTTGTATGAGACGGTGCGTCAGCGTCAGGTAGGTGTGTAACCGGCCATATACATATATAGCCATAATGTATAAGTAACTAACCAACCCTTTGCAGATAAGCCGTCATAATAAATAGTTTGATGACGTCCACATGCAGGCATAGGGTGTGCTTGCATGTACTAGTTGAGTGCATATATGTCTGCAAATGGGTTTACAACCGAAGTAATACATTCCGATCGCCGCCAAGGTAGTGAGTGCGGTGCAGTACATCAACCGCTGCATCCCTCTACCGAGTATGCGTTTTCTGATGCGCGAGAGTTAGCAGCGGTATTTCAAGGAAAGGCGGGGTTTAGTTATGCTCGCCAAGGTACGCCCACTACAGCGGCGCTAGAAAAACAAGTCACCAAAATGGAGCAGGGCACAGCAAGCGTCAGTTTTGCGTCTGGCATGGCTGCGCTCAGCGCTATTTTCTTGACCCTGCTTAAAGCGGGCGACCACCTGATTTCCAGTAAGTATATTTTTGGCAATACCAACAGCCTGTTGTTAACACTGCAGGGCTTTGGCGTAGAGGTTACGTTGGTAGATGCTACCGATGTAGAGCACGTACGTGCAGCCCGCAAATCCAATACCCGCATGGTGTTTACCGAGACTATTGCTAACCCTGGGACGCAAATTGCCGATCTGCAGGGTATAGGTGAATGGTGTAACCAAGAGGGCTTGCTGTATGTCTTGGATAACACGCTCTCCACGCCGTGGTTGCTGACAGGGCGCCGTGTGGGGGCGTCGTTAGTCATGAATTCGCTGTCCAAATACATTGCAGGGCATGGTCAGGCGCTGGGTGGCATGGTAACGGATACGGGTCTGTTTGATTGGTCTGATTATCCGAATATTTCTCCGGCCTATAGACAGGGCAATCCGCAGTCTTGGGGGCTTACCCAGATCAAGAAAAAAGGTTTGCGTGATATGGGGGCTACCTTGTCCTCAGATGCTGCGCATCGTATCTCGGTGGGGGCAGAGACCTTGCCACTACGTATGCAAAAGGCCTGTGACAACGCCAACCGTTTGGCGCATTTCTTAGCGCAGCATCCTCGTGTGACAGCGGTGAAGTACCCAGGTCTAGACTCTCACCCTCAGCATGAGCGTGCTCAGCAGCTCTTTGATGGGCGTTTTGGGGCACTTTTGGCGGTAGAGCTGGCGGCGGATATTGATGTCTTTGATTTCTTGAATCGCTTGAGGGTAGTAGCCTTGGCTACGCACTTGGGGGATACGCGTAGTCTCACGCTTCCTGTGGCTCATACCATCTACTATGAAATGGGTGCAGAGCAGCGTGCTTTGATGGGAATTGCCGATAATCTTTTACGAATTTCTATAGGAATTGAAGATTATGACGATCTAGAGGGCGATTTTTCGCAGGCTCTAGAGCAGCGGTAGGGCTTTTAGCATATTTTTGGACGTGAGTTAAGGGTTAGGCTGAAAAATCGTTCCATGAATATGAGAAAAGTGAAAACATCAGTAAATATGCGGGTTACAGAGCACTAATTGCTTGACAGGGTACTGATTCAAAGGCTTAATACGGCTTAGCTCGCTACGAGACACATCATGAACCGTCAGGTACAGCGCTCACTAAATTAGAGCGCTATGTGCACTTGAAAGGCGTGGCTATTTTTTAGCTTAAGCTGTTCCGAATTTTGTGGGCGGCAATTACAAACATCAGGGGTATTCCTTAAATGAACAAAACCGAGCTTATCGACTTCATTTCTAACAAGGCTGACCTGTCCAAAGCAGATGCTGGACGCGCATTGGATGCGTTCATCGATGCGGTTACCACCACATTAAAAGAAAAGGACACCGTAACGCTGGTAGGTTTCGGTACTTTTGCTGTGTCCGAGCGCGCTGCTCGCACAGGCCGTAACCCACGTACAGGCGAAACAATCGAGATCGAAAAAGCCGTTGTGCCTAAGTTCCGTCCAGGTAAAGCACTGAAAGATGCAGTAAATTAATAAATCTTTCAAAAAGTACTTGCAAGGTTTTAAAAACGATCCTATACTTCTGTTTCTGGTTCGGAACACAACAAACCAAATGGGTGCTTAGCTCAGCTGGTAGAGCGGCGCCCTTACAAGGCGTAGGTCGGGGGTTCGATCCCCTCAGCACCCACCATTTGATTTGAAGTGAAAACCAAGCAAAATGAAGCCCTAACGTGAAAGCGTCAGGGCTTTTTTGTTTTCTATCGTTTTGGGTTTTGCGGAAGCATTGAAGCTGCTTTCTCGTAGCGGTTAGGGTTAGGCTGCATAGAAAGAGTTGATATCGTTGTCATCCGATTGCTAGTTACTCACTTTACGAGTAGGGCAGACTCATAAATGCCAGCAAGGCTTGTGATGCGTGCCTGAAACGATAAAAACATACTGTATAGAGAAATGTTAGTAAATTTATCAAATAGCTGTTGACAGAGTTTACAAAAGCATCCTATACTTATGTTCTTGGTTCGGTACACAGCAAACCAAATGGGTGCTTAGCTCAGCTGGTAGAGCGGCGCCCTTACAAGGCGTAGGTCGGGGGTTCGATCCCCTCAGCACCCACCATTTGTTTGATGTGACAAACCTCGCAACGAGAAGCCCTAACGTGAAAGCGTCAGGGCTTTTTTGTTTTCTAAGTCGCTATAAGCATTCCTGAGCTTGGTTTGATTTACGAGAGGTGTCTGTTTAGATGATGTGAGTGATTGGCGTTTGTAAACGAACCTCCATCAATGGGAATGTTGAAATAAGACCTCTCTGCAGCGGAAATGCTCTTAAGCTGTGCTAAAACGACAGAAGTTCTGCCTTGCTCTTCTGTGTTACCTAGGCATAAAAAAAGAGCCCCATAAAGAGGCTCTTCTTATCTATAGCTGTTAATCACTTCCCTGCACTGCAGAGAAGCCGCTAGCGGCTTAGAACGAGTAGGTCACACCTACACTACCAAACACGCTGGTTTTGTCTTCTACGATTGGGCTGTCAGCTGCGTCACCCAGCAAACGTTTAAAGCCCAGCACGCCAACCAGATTCCAGTTTTGGCTCAGCTCTTGATTCCACGTACCAAACAGGGAAGCAGATTTGAAACCAGAGGAAGGGTTGTAGCGAGTCAGACGGCCACCGCTTGCGTTAGCTTCGTGCTGCTTCACGCCAAAAAAGGTTTTCATGGAATCGCCGCTGGCCCATTCAGTGTTTGCGCCTACGCGGAACGTAGTGCCTGCTGCCGACCATACTTGGTAGGAGCCACGGAACTCAGCCACGCCACCGTAACCATTATGCAAGGCTTGGTAGTAAGCAGCACCCAAGGCCCAGTTGCCTGGACGCCATTCGGTAAACACACCGGCGTTACCGTGAAATTTGATGCGGTCTGTACCTGTTAGGTGGGACGACATGCTGGCGCGACGGCCAAGCCCCATACCTAGAAATACACCAGCGCTCCAATCATTGGTGATCTCTGTTTGCCAACCAGCACTGGGCAGGCCAGCGCGCGGGGAGATAAAGAAATTACCGTTCTTGTAATCAATGATGGGGGAGGGCAAAGCGCGGTAGTCTTCAGCGCCTTCGTATTTAGGGATAAAGCCTACGCCTACACCGATGGTGTTTTTGGCTTGTAGTCCGGTAGAAAGTAAACCTAAGGTGATTGCTGCTGTAGAACATAGCAGTGTTTTGCGCGCAGATGAGAATACAGACATGATAGATAACAAATACGGTCAATGAATATGGACAGAGGGCATACCTAGGGGTCGCCACGCTCTGATTGTGTGGCCTTATCTTACCGTGTTTTATACGGCAAAGCGACTCGTAATTCGGTTTGTTGTGTTAAGGTTTTTTTCTTTGTAAGAGAC
>SRSN01000108.1 GCA_004791645.1 Alcaligenaceae bacterium 429 | reverse complement strand
CAATGTGTGGGGCTAAGACGCTGTCTGCGTGAGCAAGGCCATCTTTAGACGCATGGTGCGGCTTGCGGCAGGAGCCAAACATAATGTTGTCAGTACGAGTAGACAGCACCATGCTAGGCAGTGGCTCACCATCGTGCAGTAGATGAGGAGCCCAGTTTGCTATGCCTTGTTCCTGACCATCGGCTGCACGGGTAATGAGGTCATAGTGAATCACCGTTTCGCTGGGTAGCGGGCTATCCAGCTCCACATCTATCAAATGTATGTGGGCGTGCAGGCCTATAGGCACAATACGGCAGTGTGTGTCGTCCAGATCAAGACGCTGAGAGGCTGCGCCAGCAGGCTTGAGCAATAGACTTAACGATAAAGGCTCACTGCCTACTAGCCATAAAACCAAACGCTGTGGTTCTAGTCGGCGTAGTATTGGACCGGCTAATACCGGAGGTATATCGGATGAAGGTGTAGGTAGAATCAACGGTATTACAGCAAGGATAAAAACAGACTCTACTAAGACTGCCCAGCCTACATAAAGTTGCAGGCTGGGCTATTTTTTAGCTGTTTTCGGTAGTCGTGTTAGCTGCTAAACAGGTGGCAACTTGTTCGTCTAAATTATCTTCTTGCGCTACCAGTACTGGAATACCTAGCTTCTTACTTAAGGGCGCTACAAAAAAGCCTATAGAAAAAGCGAGTAACGCGTTATTGACGACGACCACACAGCCAGCGCAGGTGTTACGAAAATTGCGGTGATTCTCTTTTACCCATTGTCCGAATTCTTCTTGGGCCTTGGCTTGCTCCTGATTGGCGCCAGGCAGCTCACGTGTGAGTAGTACAAAACGTTGGCCTTTAGCGAGTAGGGCTTCCAGTTCTTGTTGCCAGTTAGAGGGGGCGATGTTTGAGAACCAGACACGCGGGAATTCTTGGGTGTTAATGTGCATAAGGGAGCCAGAGTTTAGGTAATGTGCGGTTAGAGTGAGATGGGCAGTTTTGTACCATTAATCAACGGGTTTAGGCTAGCCTGATACCGTAGCAGACGGGCCGCGCGCCAACTCTATAAATGCTCGTACATAATCAATGGCAGTATCTGTCTCTCGTGCGCCTAAGTAAATGTGCTTGGCAATCCCTTTAGGCCCTAAGCGCACCGGCACTATAGCGAGTTTTTCTGCATATTCTTCTACTAACCAACGCGGCAGGGCAGCTACGCCACGGCCACTTGCCACCATTTGCAGCATGATATCCGTGGTTTCTATGGTCTTGTGGCGTTTAGGGGTGACGCCAGCGGGTAGTAGGAAATGGTTGTAAATATCGAGACGATCTACATCCACCGGGTAGGTGATCAGTACCTCTTTGGTGATGTGGTGCGGCTTGACGTACGTCTCGTTGGCAAGAGCATGCCCTTTAGCGACCACCAGCACTTGTTCGTAGTCAAACACCGGTTCAAAGGTGAGGCCAGGCTTGTAGATAGGATCAGGCGTGACGAGTAGGTCTACCTCATAACCATAGAGCGCACCAATGCCACTAAATTGGAATTTCTGTTTTACGTCCACATCCACATCGGGCCAAGCGCTGAGGTACGGTGCCACGATCTTCAGTAGCCATTGGTAGCAGGGATGGCATTCCATACCTATACGCAAAGAACCTCGCTCGCCTTGAGCAAACTGTTGCAACCTTTCTTCGGCTAAATCCAACTGTGGTAGCACACGGTTGGCGACGGCTAATAGATATTGTCCGGCCTGTGTGAGCTGTAGGCTACGACCTTCTCGTCGCCAAATTTCAGTGCCTAATTGTTGTTCTAGCTTACGCATGCTGTGGCTGAGCGCAGACTGCGTAACATGCAGTACGCCTGCGGCGGCGGTTAAGGAACCTTGCTGTTCTACTTGCTGCACGATGGCTAAATGGATGCGTTCTAACATGTTATGAATAATATTCATTAATAGGTGAGATAAAGCCATTTTACTTCATTGATTGGCTTACCTACAATGCATGTCTCTCCTTGTTCTTGCCTGTGGAGTCAGTGCATGTCGCCGTTGCAGCGTTACGCGCAAGGTGTAGACAAATAAGGAGTGGTTTTCGCAGAAAAACTTGGCGTAGTTGCCTAGGGTTTTCTGACTGTACATCACGAAATGAGTACATCTACTAGTTCAATGAGAGTAATCACATTAACTCAATCGCCGGATACGCATAAAACCCGATTAGGGTTTGGCTAATAAATTTAGGGTTCAAGAAGAAAATGAGTAAAGAGTTTGCCTTTAGTATTAAGACGCTCAGATTTGATGAGAACTATCATCCTTCTGACAATACGCGCATCACCACCAACTTCGCAAACTTGGCCAGAGGCGAGAGCAGAAAAGAAAACTTGCTCAACACTCTGAAAATGATGAATAACCGTTTCAATAACTTAGCGGATTGGGATAACCCAAATGGTGACCGTTACTCCATTGAGTTGGATATTGTGTCGGTTGATCTTGATGTTGAAGGCAACGGTTCGACTTTTCCAGTGATTGAAATACTGAAAACCAATGTGGTGGATCACAAGACGAATCAACGCATTGAAGGGATCGTGGGGAACAACTTCTCGTCTTACGTACGCGATTACGATTTCAGCGTTGTGCTGCTAGAACACAATAAGAATAAAAATGGTTTTAGCATGCCAGAAGGCTTTGGTGACTTGCACGGGAAACTGTTCCAGTATTTCGTGAACTCTGATACTTATAAAGAGAACTTCAGCAAAGCTCCCGTTATTTGCTTAAGCGTATCCAGTAGCAAGACTTACCACCGCACTGAGAACTCTCATCCTATACTGGGTGTGGAATACAGGCAGGATGAATTTTCTTCTACCGATCAGTACTTCGAGAAGATGGGTTTGAAGGTTAGGTACTTTATGCCTAAAAACAGTGCAGCACCGTTTGCCTTTTATTTCAGTGGCGATTTGCTTAACGATTACACAAATCTTGAGCTTATTAGTACTATCAGTACGATGGAAACGTTCCAGCGTATTTACCGCCCTGAAATTTACAATGCGAACTCTGCTGCAGGGAAGGTTTACCAACCGCGCTTGACGAACCAAGACCACTCCTTCACGCAAATTGTCTACGATAGAGAAGAGCGTAGCCAATTGGCTGTTGAGCAAGGTAAGTTCACTGAAGAAAAATTCATCAAGCCATACAAAGCTATTCTGGAACAATGGGCGACCAACTGCGCTCTTTGATTAACGATAAAAACGACGACATCTATTATGAAAAAACTGTTACCCACGTCTACTGCAGGCAGCCTGCCTAAACCGTCTTGGCTGGCTGAGCCAGAGAAACTGTGGTCCCCTTGGAAACTAGAGGGTGATGAGCTAGTTGAAGGTAAACAAGATGCACTGCGTTTGGCTCTAAAAGAACAAGAGCATGCTGGCATCGACATCATTAGTGATGGTGAGCAAACTCGTCAGCACTTTGTGACTACCTTTATTGAGCACTTGGCTGGTGTGGATTTTGAGAAACGTGAAACCGTTAGAATCCGTGACCGTTACGATGCAAGCGTTCCTACCGTAGTAAGTGCAGTATCGCGCACTAAACCGGTGTTTGTTGAAGATGCTAAATTCTTGCGTCAGTTGACCAAACAGCCTATCAAATGGGCGTTGCCTGGTCCTATGACCATGATCGATACCCTTTACGATAACCACTACAAAAGCCGTGAGAAACTGGCATGGGAATTCGCCAAAATTCTGAACCAAGAAGCTAAAGAGCTGGAAGCTGCTGGTGTGGATATTATCCAGTTTGATGAGCCTGCTTTTAACGTGTTCTTTGATGAAGTAAATGAGTGGGGTATTGCTACTCTGGAACGCGCTATCGAAGGTCTGAAATGCGAAACAGCCGTGCACATTTGTTATGGCTATGGCATTAAAGCCAATACCGACTGGAAGAAAACACTGGGTTCTGAGTGGCGCCAGTACGAAGAGTCTTTCCCTAAACTGCAGCAATCTAAAATTGATATCGTGTCGTTGGAGTGCCAAAACTCGCACGTGCCAATGGATTTGATTGAACTGATTCGCGGCAAGAAAGTGATGGTAGGGGCGATTGATGTGGCTACTAACAACATTGAAACGCCAGAAGAAGTCGCCAACACCTTGCGTAAAGCCTTGCAGTTTGTAGATGCTGAGAACCTGTACCCATCCACCAACTGCGGTATGGCTCCACTGCCACGTAATGTAGCGCGCGGCAAAATGCATGCACTAAGCGCCGGTGCAGAGATTATCCGTAAAGAGTTGGCGGGTAAGTAATAGTCGTTGTAGAGAAGCCTGCTTAGTAACTTCTCCTCAACAATGAGTGTGAGAGAAGTTACGGCCTAAAGCCAGAATCCAGTTTGTGCTGGGTTCTGGCTTTTTTGTGTTGGTAGATCGTTGCTGAGTCTCTTGTGCTGAGGCATGGTATAAATTTTGTTCTACTAGTCATATGGATGCAGCGATGACAACGAGCAACAAAAAAATCCTTATCTTGGCAGGACCAAATGGAGCAGGGAAGACCACGTTTGCCCGTGCTTTCTTACCTGCGGAAGCGGGTGTTTTGCGTTTTATTAATGCGGACTTAATCGCGGCGGGTTTATCACCTTTTGCACCAGAGACGGTAGCGATAAAAGCAGGGCGCTTGATGCTGGACGAGGTGGCGCAGGCAGTAGAACAAAACCAAAGCTTTGCAATAGAAACCACGTTGTCAGGTCAGGGCTACATCCGTCATATTCCGCAGTGGCGGGCGCAAGGCTATCGCGTCAGTTTGTATTTTCTAGGTTTGCCGCAAGCGGATATGGCAGTAGAGCGTGTCGCGCAACGTGTGCGTCAAGGCGGGCACCATATTCCAGAAGCGGTAATACGTAGGCGTTTCGAAGCTGGTATTAAAAACCTGACGCAGCAGTACCGTCACCATGTGGATGACTGGGTGCTTTATGATAACTCTGTGCATCCGCCTAGGCTGCTGGAGTGGGGAGAGGCAGGGCGTAGCAGTACGCTTAACCTAGACCAAGCAGGCAACCCGGACTTACCAGCCTCTTTCATAGCGTTGCAGCGAGCGGCTGAGTCGGCCAAACACATCGCCATTCAAACCACGACAGCGATAGTAGTGGTTGAAAATGGCCAGCGCGTCACAGTGCCCGCTACGCAATTGTTGCAACGTGAGCAGGGTTAAAAAGGCCAAAACACCGGAATAAAGACGACGCCTAATACCCAGAACAGCAAGTTCAGTGGCAAGCCCACCTTAATGAAATCCGTGAATTTATAGCCGCCAGCACCATACACCATGGTGTTGGTTTGATAGCCTACTGGGGTAGCAAAGCTTGTAGAGGCTGCAAAGGTGACCGCGATAAGGAAGGGGGTGGCATCTACATCTAGCATTTGTGCAGTGGACATACCGATGGGGGTAAGTAGCACGGCAGCGGCGGCATTACTCATGAACTCGGTGAGTAATAATGCCATTAAGTACACCACCGCCAACACGGTTAATGGCCCGTAGGACTGTACTAAACCTACGGTGTTCTCTACTAAAAAGGCGGCGGCACCCGTTTCGCTCATGGCCATCCCCAGTGGTAATAAACCTGCCATGAGGATAATGATGCGCCAGTCTATAGAGTCGTAAACTTCATCAGCTTGTAAGCAGCCCGCCAGTGTCATGGCAACAGCACCTAGTAATGAGGTGATGCTAATGGGCACCCAGCCTAGGGCGGGAAGGGCAATGACTAGTGCCATAGTGAGTAAGGCAAAAGGCGCGCGCCAGCCCATTTTTTTCTCTGCTTCACGCTCAGACAATACGATGAGATTTTTGTCGGCACGTAGGTCGGATTTTTCAGACTCAGGGATGAGCAATAGCAGTATGTCACCTACCCGTAAACGTACGGTTTTAAGCTGTTCACGCAATACTTGTCCGCGTCTATGGATGCCAAGTACAGTCACGTTTTTGTACCAGCCTACGTGGCCTAAGGCGCTCAATGTGCCGCCACTAATACGCGAGCGTGGTGCAATCATCACCTCGGTGAGCACTTGCTCCACTTGTTCAAAGGATTTTTGTTCTAGTTTGAATTGAGGGTCTACTTCTAGACCGGTTTGTTTGCGTAGTTCGTCTAGCTGTGTCCAGTCTCCACGGGCCAGTAAGATGTCGTCTTGCTCTAGTTTTTGCTCACGTGGTCCCCAGACTTTACGGCCATCGCGTAATAGCTCTAGTACAAATACACCGTATTCTTCACCCAGTTTGGCGTCGCCAACGGATTGCCCAATTAAGGATGAGTCGGGCATGACGCGCAATTCGGTGATGTATTTGCCCAGTTCGTATTCTTCTACCAGTTCGCTACCACGAGTGTCTGGTAATAACCAGCGCCCTACAGTCAGCAGGTACACACAGCCTACGGCCATGCAAATCACCCCTAAGGAGGTGAATTCAAACATGCTAAAGCCTGGATGCCCCATGTCGCGGGCAATGGCGTTTACTAATAGGTTGGTTGATGTACCTACTAGCGTACATACCCCCGCCATTTGTGACACATACGATAACGGGATAAGGGCTTTAGAGGCCGACATGCCTATACGCGCGGTTGCCGTCATCACAATAGGAATGAAGACGGCCACTACGGCGGTATTGTTTACGAAAGGGGCAATGGCAGCCAGAATCAGAAAGAGAACAAGAAGAAACTGAAAGGGGGATTTGGCTTTACTTAATAAGTCACCAATGCCGGATAGCGCACCGCTGTTTTGCAGCCCGGCTGCCAGTACGAACATGGCAGCGACAGTAATGGTGGCGGCATTGCTAAACCCCGCTACCGCTTGTTCAGGGGAGATCAACCCTAGAATGGCTAGAGTGCCTAACACCAGTAAGGCAATAGCATCTATTCTGAGCTTTTCCGTGGCAAATAAAATAATGGCTATGAAAGCTAAACCCAAAACTACCGCAATGTCTGCTGTCATGCTGTGTTGCTCCCGCATTGTTATTTTTCGCTGAAGGCATGTAGTCCGCCTTTAATAGTAGCGTTAAAAATATGGTCGTTCTTCAGGAGTAATATGCGGTAACTTTTAAGCAGGGGTTAGCGAAGTGCCTAGGGCGGGGCAATAAAAAAGGTGGCTTAACGCCACCTTGTATTTATCTTTCAGTTAGTTCTATATCTAACATCAAGCTGCTTAAGCTTTTTCCATGCGCATCTAAGGCAGTAGATCTAGTCACGCCACCGCGTAGCACGCCTGAAATCACAAAGTTCAGTGCCTGCAGTTGTGGCAGCTCGTAGCGTGTGATGCGCCACTCTGCTGGCGGTACTTCGGGCATTAAGCCTTGCAGATGTGCTTGCACACGTTCAGGGCTAAGTTGTTGGCATAAGTAGTCGTAGTCTTGGGCATCATAAGCGATGACCGATATGTTAGAGGTATCCCCTTTGTCGCCAGTACGGGAGTGAGCAAGTTGGTGTAGTTTCATTCCACGGTCTCCATATGTACGGCATGAGGAATACGGTCTGATGGCCATAGCAATGAGGCCACGGCAACCACTTGGCGGGTGGATTTGCTCGCGCCACCTCCGCCTGCGGGACCATTGGTGTATAGGGCCTCAACTTCATTGCCCAGTTGTTTGGCGTGGACGGGGTTGGCACAGCGGCCGGCAATGCGTAAGCGTAGCTCTTGTGGCTCTGTTGTGGCAGGTGGTTGTGCATTGCCGTAAAGGGAGTTCATGCCGATGAGGTCTGCGCGTAAGTCCTCTACCTCTAGCCCTAACATGGCGATGCGCTCTAGCACGATGTCTCTCGCTAGCGTGGCGCGTGCCAAGGCATTAGGGCCGCCGTAGGAAATTTGTCCTTCACCCAAGTAGCCGTCTAAGTAGCCTACACTCACTTTGAATAAACCAGACTTTTCTTGGCCGCATGCGCCTTCGGCGTGGATTTCATCTACAGCCTGCTCGGTAAAGCGCACCTTAGAAAAATCGGCGATGACATCAGGGGTGAGGTAGCGGCTAGGGTCGTGAATTTCGTACAGCAGTTGTTCGGTGCAGGTTTGTACGGTGATTTGGCCGCCTGATCCTTTGACTTTGGTGATGATCACGTTGCCGTCGGCAGATACTTGGGCAATGGGGAAACCTAGCCTTGCCAAGTTCTTCACGTCTTTGACGCCAGGGTCTGCAAAGTAGCCACCGCTGACTTGACCAGCGCATTCTAATAAGTGGCCTACCAAGGTACCGGTGCCCAGTTTTTCCCAGTCGTTCCATGACCATTTAAATTCAGCGATTAACGGCGCAAGGAAAAGGGCGGGGTCAGCAACTCGGCCGGTCAGGATAATGTCTGCGCCAGCCTCTATGGCTTCTACCATGCCCGCTGCACCCAAATACGCATTGGCCGATACCAGCTTATCGCCCAACTGTGTTGGGGTTTGACCGTTATCCAGCAGGTCGTTGCTGGTGCGTATTTGCTCTAGTACATCGTCGCCTACAACGGCGGCTACTTTTAGGCCATGTAAGCCTAGTGTTTTAGCAATGTGGCTGACGTGTTTAGCGGCAGCAATGGGGTTGGCTGCCCCCATGTTGCTGATAATTCTAAAGCGCCGTTGACCATCGGCATCAAACATTAAAGGCAGCACACTTTGCATGCGATCGGTCAGCAAAGGGTCATAGCCTTTGTCTGGATGATGCAGGCGTTCTTGCTGTGCCAAGGCGATGGTGCGTTCCGCCAAGCATTCAAAAATCAAATAATCAATCTGCCCATCGCGGGCCAGCTCTACAGCAGGGTCGATGCGGTCACCAGAGTAACCGGCACCTGAACCCAAGCGTAGGTAAGAAGAGTGGGCGTTAGTCATGACAAATACTCTCGCACGTTAAAGGGGGAACAAACCCAAGGCCACGGCAACGAAGGTCATCAAGATAGAGGTAGCCATGAGGAAGGGTATGGTAAAGCGTTGGTGCGCGCCCAATTCAATTTTGCATAAGCCCACCAGTAAGAAAGTGGCTGGTGTGAGGGGGCTGATAGGGAAGCCCACCGTCATTTGGCCCATGGTTGCAGCGTAGGCCACTTCTATTGCTGAGCCACCATGTGCTTGTACCACTTGACCCAGTACAGGCATGACACCGAAGTAGAAGGAGTCAGGATCAAACAGCAAGCTTAAGGGGGTGGAGACCAAACCCAGCAAGAAAGGCAGATGAGTAGCAGCGCTAGAGGGAATGTGGTCAGCAGCAAAAGTAGCCATGGCTTTAAGCATGCCGGTACCGTTCATAATGCCAGTGAACACACCCGCAGCAAACAGCACGCTGGCCATTAATAAGGCAGCTTTGGAGTGCGCATCAATACGTTCGCGTTGTTGTTTAGAGTTAGGGTAGTTAATCAGTAAGGCAATGATGGTACCCAGCATAAAGCACACTACAGGCTCAAGCAGGCTAGAGATCATGGTGCCAATCACCACAATGATCAGTGCGATGTTGATCCAAAATAAATGGGGGCGACGTACGTCGTTTTCTGGGGTACTTTCTTTGTTTTCCGCTGCGGGGATTACTGTGGCATGGCCTGAGGCCACGCTTTGGAAATCTACCGAGGTACTGGCGCGTTTACCCAACCACCATGCACACAGCAGCACAAAGGCAAAGCCGGTTAACTGTACAGGTAGCAAAGGTAGGTACAAGTCCATGACCGGTACTTGCAATGCGGCGGCGGCACGCAATACAGGGCCACCCCACGGCAGCATATTGCCTACACCGGCAGCCATAGCTACCACGCATGCCAAGATGCGTCGGTCTATGTGTAAGCGCTCGTATAGAGGAAGTAGGGCAGGAATAGTCACCATAAAGGTCACGGCGCCCGAGCCATCTAAGTGCACAATAGCAGCCAATACTGCCGTACCCATGACGATACGCACGGGGTTGTTGCCGACGATTCTCAGAATGCGATTAATGATGGGGTCTAAGGTGCCGGCATCCGTCAGAATGCCAAAAAACAGAATGGCAAATACAAACATACCCGCGACGGGAGCAATGTTTTTCACGCCATTGACCATAAAACCGCCCAGCTCAGGGGCGAAGCCACCAATTAATGCGGCAACCACAGGGATGGCAATTAAGGCCACCAAGGGGGAAAGGCGGTTACTCATAATACCGGCGAGTAGCACCAGTACAGTTAATAGCCCAAGCAGAGCGAGCATAGGATGTCTCCTGAAAATAGCGGCCTGACTATAAGCAGGCTTCTTGGTTAAGACCGCTTTCTGGCTCGCAAGGCGTGAAGCGGACGTGCCCCAAGCATACGATTGGCGCTATTATTAGAAAATTGAATTTTTATTATCTCTGTGATTTGTTTTTCAAATGAAGCAAGGTTTTAGACACATACGGGCATTTTTGGCGGTGGCAAGACACTCTAGCTTTACGCAGGCAGCAAGTCAGTTGCATGTGTCTCAGCCTGCGCTCACGGTACAAATCAAGCAGTTGGAAGACGAGTTAGGCACCCGTTTGTTTGATAGAGATAGGCGGCAAGTCTCGTTAACCGAAGCTGGGCGCAGGTTATTACCTGCTATGCAACGCATTTTGGATGAGTTTGATGGGGCGGTGCAGCAGGGGCAAGATATTGCTGATCTCAAAAGCGGTAGGTTAGCCATTGCGTCGTTGCCATCTATCGCGGCAGCGTGGTTGCCCGAGGTGATGCGTACTTATAGGCAGCGTTATCCGGGTATAGATATACAAATTGATGACGTGTCAGCAGACAGCATCATTACGCTGGTGCGTGAAGAGCAGGTGGACATAGGCTTAGGCCCGTGGGGGAACCGGGATAGAACGCTCGCGTTTACGCCGTTAATGGAAGATCAAATGGTGGTGTTTTTTCCGCCAGAGCATCCGTTGAAACAAGAGGACTGCCCAAGTTGGAAGCAACTGACGCAGTACCCGCATGTGCTGACCTCCAGAGGGTCTAGTGTGCGTCAGTCGGTACACCGTGCGTTAGAGGCCGAAGGTGTGGATATAGAAATTGCCTGTGAAGTGGCGTATTTGTCTACGGCCATCAGTATGGTGCGGGCGGGGTTGGGGGTAGCCGTCTTGCCACTATCTACCTTACAGGCAGCGTCTTGCGAAGGGCTGGAATATAGGCCTGTAGCAGGTAGCAGTTTGCGACGCTTGTTGGGTGTGCTGCAACTGCGTCGTCAGCCTTTAAGTGCTGCGGCACAAGCATTTGTGGAAGTGTTGAATGAGCGTTTGCCTCTGTTGGCGGATCAGGGGCAGTTGGTGAGTGACACTGAGTAATAGGTCGTTTTTGTAGCGCGTAACGAGCCCGCATTATGCGGGCTTTTTTGCGGCTATAGGAATGGCATCTATAGCTGCTCGTTCAATCAGGTGTTGTGCGTTAGGACATTGATATTGTTTTTGATGTTGTACATGAAATGGTGGTTATTTACGTGGTTTTGCGCCTATTTCTGCACTTTTAAATTATTGGTTTTTTATTAGTCTGTTGAAATATAACG
>SRSN01000107.1 GCA_004791645.1 Alcaligenaceae bacterium 429 | reverse complement strand
TTCTTATTTTTTATTGTAGTGTTTTATGTTTCTTGTTCTACCTGATCCACAAGCGGTTGCTGCATACGTCAGCAATCACTTGATCCAACTTATACAAAAAAAACCTACGGCCGTGTTGGGTCTGGCGACAGGGGGGACGATGGAGCCCGTCTATCAACAGTTCGTGCAACAGGTCAGCGCCTTACAGCTGGATGTAGCGCAATTGCATAGCTTTAACTTGGATGAGTACGTAGGGTTATCTCAGGCGCATCCGCAAAGCTATAACTATTACATGCATCAACATTTATTCAATTTGCTGCCGTTCACAGAAGCGCAACTGCACTTACCTGATGGCTTGGCAAGTGATTGGCAGGCAGAGTGCCAGCAATACTCAACACGTATACAGCAAGCAGGTGGCTTGGATTTACAACTGTTGGGCATAGGTAGCAATGGCCATATAGGCTTTAATGAGCCAGGTACACCGTTTGATAGCCGTACCCATGTGGTAGAGCTGTTAGAGCGCACCAGACAGGACAATGGCCGTTTCTTTAGCAGTATGGACGAGGTACCGTGTCATGCTTTGACGATGGGTATTCAAGATATCCTGGAAGCTAAGGAAATCTTGTTGGTGGTAACGGGTGAGCATAAGGCACAGACTATGCTTAACTACTTCCAAAGCCCAGCTAGCGAAGATATGCCTGCAACCGTTTTGAAGCAACACAGTAACGTGCGTATCGTGATGGATAATGCTGCGGCCAGCTTGTTGCCCGAAACTGCCTTACATCAAGCGGCATAATTTTTTATTACGCAGTCAGCTATAAAAAACAGCCCCCACGGCTTTATGCCAGTGGGGGCTGTTTGCTTAGCCAGCTAAGCAGGCGGAACACGCTTAGTCGTTAGGCGTGAACTCATCCCAGATTACTTGAGCCAAACTATCGTTAGCATCGCCTAGCCACTGAATACGAGTTTCAGTCAGCGCGCCTTGATCAGTCATGGTGTCAGTGCGCAAAGCACCGGCTTCAAATTGTTCGGATTTTGGGTTGTACAGCACCAAGTAGCTTTGTGTGTTGCAGTCGTGTGGTTTGCAGCCTTGGAATACCAAGTAGCTTTGTTCTTTTTCACCAGCTGTTACCAAACGCGCTGGAGAGGAGGTGCCATAGTTTTTCACCCAATCAGCTTGGGCAGCTACTGGCTCGAAAAAGTGCACAAAGCGCTCAGCAATCGCTGTGTTTTTCTCAGCGATGTCTGCCAAGTACTCGTCTACATATGGCACGGTGGAGTCTGCATGGCTAAGAGGGCTAAACAGCAGGGCCAAGGATAGTGCCGCAGCAGAGTATTTAATTGTCATGAGTGCTCTCCAGTAAGAAAGATTACGTTCGTAAAGATCATAGCGTAATTTTCTGACAATCTGATGGCTTACGCGTTTCAGAATATGTCAATTTTATAAAGGTTTTGATGTTTACTTAATCAGGAAACTGACCATCTACATAAAACCATCGCCCTTGTTCTTTTAGAAACTGACTCACTTCCTGTAAACGAAGGGCTTTCCCATTTTGTTTATAGCGTGCCGTAAAACTCACTTCAGCATGGGTATCGTCGTGCTGCCGAGCATGGTGAATGCTTAGCGCAATCCATTTGGTGAACTTGTCATCCAGATCTAGCTCTGAGGGCCGTGTACTTGGGTGCCATGTAGCAAGCAGGTAGTCGGGTAACTGCAGGACAAATGCGCTATAGCGGGAGCGCATTAGGTGCTCGGCATCAGGGGCTTGTAAGTATTCAGAACCCTGATGCCAACGACCGCAGCATTGCTCATAGCGCTTTCCCGTGCCGCAAGGGCAGGGCTGCTTAACTGCGTTGCTCATGCCTTAGATTTTTACTGGAGTGTCAGAGTCCGCTTGTAACAGCGCACGAATTACAGCAATGAATAGCAATGGAGCAAGGTTCAGACCCAGTTGGAAAATATCAAAGGTGGGGAACCATTTCAGTGCACCTTCATAGCCCAGTGTGAACTGAATGTGAAAGTCATACATGCCGGGGGTGAGGGTAATAGTGGGGGTGAGCCCTAACCCAATAATGCTGTGGTAGGACAGCATGGTAGAGGAAAACACCGGTACGCTGGTCCACGATAACCAGTACAGCAGTTGGCCACCCTCAGGATTGCCACGCCAAAACTTAACGCCACCATAGATAGCAACTAAGTTTTGAATCAACATGAGTGAGAACAGAATAATGGCCAGTGCTGAAACCATAAAAATCTGCGCTTGAGAAAGCAGCACATATAAACCAACAATTCCACCAAAGAAATAAATAGCACTTAGCGCTTGGCGCATGAATTTGTGTGAGGTGGAGCTAGTGGCATTAGTCATGGCAAGAAAGAAAATAGAGAATAAGAAACGATATGGAATACGACCTATTATACAGACGCTCCATGATGGTTACGTGTATCCCTATATGTAATCTTTCTTGCCGTTATTCTGCTTACATCATTTAGAGAAATGTGCTTGTAGGTGTTTAACCAGTGTCAGGGCTAAGGTTTCATCGTCATCCAAGGCTCTGCCGCTAACCCCGATAGCGGCAAAACTATGGTTGGGCAAAGGCAGGATGACGCCCCCAGGTAAGGCACAGAGCGCACTGTCCATAAACTCGCTGCATTGCAGATTTTCTTGCTGTAAGCGATGTCGAAACTGCCGAGTGCTGGCCCCCATCCGGGCAGCGGTATAGGCTTTGGCAATTGCAATATTGATAGTACGAACAGGGGCACCATCCATGCGTTCGAAACAGAGCAAATCGCCCTGTGCATCTACCAGCGCAAAGCAAACCGGGGGCAGGCCGTCTTGCCCTGCGTGGTGGTGCAGGGCGTTTAGGCTAGCGTGACATAGTGCTTTTTGAGTAATGGTGGTCATAGCAGTACCAACGAAATAGCAGGCACATAGGTCACCAATAGCAGCACTAGAATCATGATCAACAAGAGCGGGAAGCTAGCTTTGGCGATCTTATCTATACCAATCTTGGCAATGCCACTGGCGACGAAAAGGTTAACGCCTACAGGGGGCGTAATGAACCCAATGGCTAGGCCTACTACCATGATGACACCGAAGTGGATGGGGTCTACGCCCAGCTTAAGCACCAGCGGTAGCAAGACGGGCGTGATAATCACAATGGCTGCCAAGGCTTCCATGAACACCCCAATAATCAGCAGCAAAATACAGATAAGGAACAGAATCAGGTATTTATTATCGGTGAATGTCAGCACACCACTGGCTACTGTTTCGGGAATTTGTTCCAGCGTCATGATGTTGCCGAAAATAGTCGCCATCGCCATCAAAATAATGATGATAGATGAGGTTTGGGTGGCTTCTATACTGGCATTCCAGAGCTTCTTCCAGCTCAGTTCGCGATACACACATTTACCAATGATCAGACCGTACAGTGCTGCAACGGCAGCCGACTCGGTAGGTGTCATGATGCCGCCGTAGATGCCGCCCAAAATAATGACAGGTACTAGCAGCGCCCATTTGGCTTGCCATAGCGAGAGCAAAATAGAGCCAAACGAACGGTCACCTTCCTCACCTTTCCAACCATTCTTTTTGGAAATGAAGTAGGTTATTGCCATGAGCATGAAGCCCATGAATAAGCCCGGCACAATACCAGCAATAAACAATTTACCAATAGAGGCTTGGGCCGCCACGCCGTACACCACAAAGGGGTTGCTGGGCGGGATGATGACACCAATAGCGCCTGCGCAGGCGACGACGGCAGCGGCAAAGTAAATGTTGTAGCCGCGGGCAGCCATTGCCGGGATGGTGATGGTACCAATGGCAGCTACGGTGGCTGGGCCTGAACCACTAATGGCTGAAAAGAACATACATGTCATGATGCTGGCTAAGGCTAAGCCACCGGGTAAGGAACCCACTAACTTATCAGCCACAATCAGTAGGCGCTCTGATAACCCACCCGCTCCCATGAAAATACCGGCAGCAATAAAAAACGGTATAGCCATAATGGGGAAGGAGTCTATGGAAACAAAGGCAATTTGTGCGATGTAGTCTAGCGGTAGTGTATCGGCACCGATGATGGTGACGATGCTGGCTAACCCCAGAGAGAAAGCAATGGGTACGCCTAAGACAATGAACACCACAAAATAGCAAAACAGCAGCAGGGTAGCGTCTACGTATTCCCAGATAAAGAGGGGGGACAGTAAAACGACGGGAATCAGCAGGCCAGCAATAAAGTCATACCAGCTCAAATTTTTCCACGACTCATACAAGCATTGCAGCGTACGTAAACTCATCAGCCCGAAGCCTAAAGGCAGAATCAAGTACGGCACTAAATAGTTGATTTGCAGAGCAGGAGTGGTTTGAGTAAATTCGCGCTGCATGCCTATATGTTCAATACCCATTTGCAAAAAGGCGGCGGTTAGTAGCAGGCTTAGCGCATAAATAGCCACCCAGACAATATTTTGTAATCTAGGGGGCAGAGCATTGTGTACAGCATCCATACGAATGCTATTTTTGGACAAAATGGACAGGGATACGGCCAGATAAGAGATCCATACAAAGATGTAGCGTGCAAGTTCCTCGCTCCATGTGGCCCAACCTATTTTGCTGCGCAACCACGCTTTAACAGTGCTAGGGTCGCCTAATAAGGTAATCCATGGGTATTGGTCTGGATGGCTGGCCCAAGTAGTCAGCGTAGACATGGAGTATCTAAACAGAGTTTGGTAGTTGATGATCAGAATCATCAATAGCAGACCAACAAAGAGTAGGGGCTTTTCCAGTTGATTCAGTATTGCTATAGGGGATCGCTGCGATGTGGCGTGGGCCATGCTGGTGCTCCTCAAACCTAGTGGCGTAGCTACCGTGTGGCGGTAGCTACGCAGGCATAATCTTATTGTTGTGTTTGTTCTACCAGCTCAATCAACTCGCCTGGTAGTTTGGCTGCAAACTCCTCAAATACAGGGCGTGTAAGGGTTTTGAAGGTTTGAATTTCTTCAGGCGTTGCATCATGGATTTGGATGCCGGCCTCTTCGAAGGCTAAGCGTGCTTGACGCTCGTTTTCTGGATACAGCACTTCGCGTTGGTAGGTAACGGCTTCCAATGCCGCATCTTGGATGACCTTTTGAGTCTCGGGAGCCAGGCTATCCCACCATTTTTTATTGGCCATAGCAACTTGCATGCCGTAGTTATGGGCCGAGGTAATGGCGTACTTCAGTGCTTCGTGGTGTTTGGCACCGTACAGGTGAGGGAAAGTGTTGCCTTCGGCATCAATGGTGCCTTGTTGCAATGAGGTATAGACCTCACCCCAAGCAATAGGGGCTGGGTTGGTGTTTAAGGCTTTGGCGACTGCCACTTCCACAGGGGAGTCGGTAGTACGCATTTTTAAGCCTTCTAGGTCGGCAGCACTGTTCAGTGGTTTATCACTGGAAACAAAATGGCGATAGCCATATTCGGCATACATGATGGGTTGTAGGCCTATGTCATTGGCTGCTTTTTCTAAGTATTGATTCAGAGCGCCACCAGGGTTGATTGCGGCATAGAGCTGTTGCTGATTTTCTGGGGTGGTGATGTAAGGCAGGTCAAAAACCTGGAATTGATTGGAGAAGTTAGCGAGGTTTGGTGTGGAGCTAACCCCCATTTGTAGCGTACCTTTTTGAGCACCTTCTATCAGTACTCGATCACTGCCCAAGACGGCGCCAGGGAACAGTTGTACGACGACTTTGCCATCAGATTTCTCTTTCACCAGTTCTGCAAATTTTTCATAAGCACCGGTGATGTGGTTGCCGGGAGGCGCAGTGTGCGCCAGTTTGAAACGTACCGCTGGGCCGTCGTAAGCCGCATGTGCCAAAGAGGCAGCACATAAACCTAGACCCATTAACCAGAGTTTTGCAGTTGTCTTCCTCATGAAATCTCCTTTATGGTACTTTTTGTTTTGTTTAATGAGATTTGATGGTATGTTTTTTTTATCAAGACGGCAATGAGCAAAGGGGCAAATCCTCTAAGGATTTACCCCTGATCGTAGAAAAAAAGAGAAACTTACAGCAGCAGTGCGCTTAGGCTGCGAACAATTAGGCTGATACCAATGAGTATCAAGGTGCCAAAGGTAATACGGCGTACCGTTTCTACGCTGAGTGGGGGCGGGAAACGCTGAGTCAGAATGGTGACCAGTGCTACGCAAGGAATAGCCAGCAGCGTTGTTGTCAACGTGCCCTTAGGAAAGCCCGTAGTAATGAATTCATACAGACTACGGGAAAAGGCAGTACAGGCGAAAATCAGCAGCAACATGTTGCGTGTGACGGCCAGACTTATAGGTTGTCGGTAGAGGTGAAAAATAATGGGTGGTCCAGGAATGCCAAATAGGCCGCCGCATAGACCAGAGATAAAGCCTACAGAGAAAAAGGAGCGCAGGCTGGATAGTTCGGTATGTTGGCGGGGGCGTAAGGCAAAACTGATACCACTATAGCCAATTACGCAGCCCAACAAAAACTCCAAAATGCTAGTCGCTTGCGCGTTCAGAAAGTTCAGCAGCACCACACCCAACACACTGGCAGGAATCACCCCTAACAAGGTGGTATTAGCAAGTCGCCAATCAATGTGGTGCAGGTGGCGCGGTAAGGCCACACCACTGTTTACCAAGCTCACGAGGCTCACTACCGAGGCGATAAACGGCACGCTAGTAAGCCCGACTGCGCTGTTGATACCGATGACGATCATGGCCAAACCAAAACCGGTCACGGTTTGAAAGTACGTACCAATAACAATAATGAGCAGTAAAAGCAGTGTGGTGATCAAGCTCATGACGTGGAATGTGTTTGCAGAGAGGTGATGGCAATCACAGCATAAATATCGTCGCTGCTGCAGCCTCTGGATAGATCATTAGCCGGTTTACGTAAACCTTGAAGCAACGGGCCAATGGCGGTGAGTTGGCCTAAACGTTCGGCCGCTTTATAGGCTATGTTACCAGCTTCAAGTGTAGGAAATATTAAGACGTTAGCCTGACCTTTGACATGTGAATTAGGGAGTTTGCGTGCGGCAATTTCAGGTACTAAAGCCGCGTCTAACTGTATGTCTTCATCAATGGCCAAATCAGGACAGCGCTGTTTCACCAATTGTGCTGCTTTGATGACTTTATCTACAGCAGGGTGGTGAGCACTCCCTGCGGTAGAAAACGACAACATGGCGACGCGCGGTTCAGTTTGCAGCAGTCGTCGCGCCGATTCGGCAGCGGCTTGGGCAATGCTGGCTAACTGCTCTGCATTAGGATCAATGACTAATCCGCAGTCGCTAAAGATCATGCCGCCTTTATAAGGGTGGTGAGGTTGGCACATTAGCATGAGGAAAAAGCTAGACACCAATTCTGCATCGGGTGCTTTGCCTATGAGCTGTAAGGCGCAACGCACAACGTCGGCGGTGCTATATACCGCACCGGCGACAGAGCCATCAGCAAGATTGCAATGCACCAGCATGTTGGCAAAGCACAATGGGTCTTGGATTTGCTTTGCGGCATCTTCCGGTTGCATCCCTTTGGGCGCGCGCAGGGCAAGCAACGCTGTCTCTACTGTCGCTAAATGGGCTGACGTAGCCGGATCTTCTATGGTCATATCGTCCAGGGAAATCCCGTGCTGTTGGGCACATGCCTCAATGTTGTGGCGTGTACCAACCAAAATAATGCGGGCTATACCTTTGGCCTGCGCACGCTGTGCGGCCGCCAAAATTCGGGGGTCATCTGCTTCACATAAGACGATGGTGGCAGGTTGACTACGTGCCGCCTCAATGATGTTGTCCAATAAGCGCACCTTAGTCTCCTTCTTGTTTATCGAGATAATTTGTTCTGTTTAATGAGATTTATAGCAGATTTTTAGTGTTTGAAACAAGTGTCAAGCCTTTTTTGATATACAATGGAACGCAATAAGTCTAAAAAGTGAGTTCTGTAAATGGCTGAAAAACAAGCAGAAGTACGTGAGTCAAAAGTAAAAAACTCTGGCGATACACCCACTATGCGTTTGTTCGGCATACTGGAACTGATAGCCAGTCAAGATCGAATGTTTGCGTTGCAGGATGTTGTAGATGCAATTGAGCTGCCTAAACCTACTGTGCATCGCATGCTGCAACAGTTGGAAGGCGCGGGTATGTTGGCTCGCGATACCGATGGCCGCCATTATTGTGTGGGTGGGCGTTTACGCCGTTTAGCCGAAGATCTGCTGCTAAACGACACCAAATACGGCGCTAGACGTGCGGTATTACGCAACTTAGGTAATGAACTAGGCGAAAGCTGTAACCTGACAGCGTTGTCTGGCAGCGAAGTGCTGTACATGGACAGGGTAGAAACCGAAGCGCCATTGCGCTTTTATTTGCGTCCAGGTTCTCGTGTGCCTGTACATTGCTCGGCCAGCGGGAAAGTCTTGTTGGCGCAGATGAGTCCAGCGCAGCGTAGACGTTTACTGGCCGATACGCCACTGGAAAGCTATACCAAAAACACCATCACCACGCTGGATGATCTAGAAAAAGAGCTGGCTCAAGTAAAGGAAAGCGGTTACGCCTTTGATAACGAAGAGTTCTTACCTGGGTTATTTTGCGTGGCGGTGTTAGTGCCGCGTGCCGATGGTGGTCGTTCTAATATGGCGGTGGCCACTCAAGCGCCTGTCATGCGTATGACGCCTGACAAAGCGCTGTCGTGTTTGCCTGCACTAAAGCGTGCTGCTACAGCTTTGGCTAAGATCGAGAACCAAGGCCAAGGCGGGTAGGGCGTAAGCTGCGTACAAAATCATCTAGAAAATGGTTATCTAAGCCGTGCTCGAAATCCGCAATTAACGACTGCGTATACAGTCGGCTTAAATCTAACCCTATGCCTATACCCCATACTTCAATCCCTTGTTGCGCGGCCGAGCCTAGCACCTGCAATAGGTGATTCTCTAGATAGTGTTCGTTGTTCCCTAAGTTAGTGGCGCTGTCCATAGGGCAGCCGTCAGACAGCACATACAGGATTTTGCGTTGACTTTGCAGTGATTGCAGCCGTTGGCACGCCCACTGTACGGCTTCACCATCTATACCTTCGCGGTAATAATCCAGTTTCATCAACGCGACGATGTCTTTATTGGCACGTTTCCATGGCGTTTTAGCGGCTTTGAATACACGGAGGCTCACCTCGTTTAAGCGACCAGGGTGAGCAGGGCGTTGTCTAGCCATCCAACGTTTAAAGGGGCGTCCGCCATTCCAGGCGTGTGTAGAAAACCCTAGCACCTCGGTTTGGGCTCCGGCTTGTTCTAACGCACGGCTAAGAATGTCCACCATTAAGGTCACGGTTTCAGCGTGATGTTTCATAGAGCCTGAGCAATCCACCAAAAAACTGATACTGCATGGGGTGTGTGGCGCGAAGGTAGGCTGTCTGAATAGGCGGCGTTCGTTAGGATTGCTGATAATTTGGCTTAATCGCGCGCCGTCTATGTAGCCTGCCTCTTGATCATTTTCCCATCTGGGGTCACTGTATTGCGTGAGTGCCTTACGTAAACGCTGCACCAGTAGGTTGATGTGCAGATTCTGATGGCTAATGCGTTGGTTAATTTGTTCGCGATAGCCATTCAGTAACTCAGGGCGTATGAGTTCAGCTAGATGCTCTTCTTTGTCATACTGGGTATCGAAAATTTGATACCGCTCATTAGTCATAGTCGTATGGCGAGTGGTGTCGCTAAGCACTTCTTCGTAGGCGGCTGCTTCATCGCCATCAAAATCCAGTAGTAATGAGAAGTTATCCCACTCTAGCTCGTCCTCCGTGTCGGCGCCAGACTCAGATTGTGCTTTTTGCATGGCCTCTACTTCTTGATGTACAAGGGCCGCAACACGCAGAGCATAGGTAGCGTAGCTGGCTTGGTCTGCGCGGTGCTTGCGTAGTTCGTATAGCAAAGGCCCCAGCACAGGCGTCAAACTGGCACGCGTACTTTCAATGAAGTCTTCGGTTTCTGGGTATACAGGCAGAGCATTTAAGCGACTCCAGCACATTTGTGCCAAGGTATATAGCCAAATACCTAGCTCACTTTCTGTGTGGCGAGCATGATAGTAGCCGGCTGACCAGAAATAGAAACGTTGCTGTAGGTTGTGACGCATACCAGGCATGGATTCTGGCGCTAACGATTCGGTGCGTAGTGCTTCCAACCAATCAAAAATCAGTCTAGAAACAGCATCTGCTGGCATCAGTTGTTGATGCAAAGCATGTTGCGTGTGCAGCAGGCGCAAGGCCAAGCTGTCGGCAACACCTCTAAGGTGTTGCAGGTTTTCGCTGTCGTGCACCCGCAAGTGCGGGGCTAGCGTGACTAACGGACGGTTAGCTCTAAAAAATAGCTGCTGGCGTATGTGTACGTGAGGATCGTCAGCCAAGGCGCGGGTCACCATGGCGCTCAGTTCTAGTATACGGCGTTGCTCACGCAAGTCTGGGGTGGGGCTGTTCATGCACAGGCTCCAAAATCAATTCGCGGCGGTAGGCAGCAATTCCTCGTTAAAACAGCGTTGATACAGCTCTTTCACCAGATTTTGTTCGCTCTCATCGCATTTATTGAAGAAAGACACCACAAAGGCGCGGCGCTTGTCATGGAACAAGGTGCAGTTTTCAGCCCACGTGATGACCGTACGGGGTGACATCAACGTAGATAGATCACCGGCGGCAAAGGCTTGTCGGGTGAGGTTGGCTAACGCCACCATCGCTTGAATATCGTGTTTGCCTTGCTCGGTGTTTTTGATGGGTACACGGCTCAGCACAATGGCTTCTTCTTCTGCAGCAGGTAAATAGTTCAAGGTGCTGACGATGTTCCAGCGGTCTAGCTGGGCGTGATTCAGAGTATGCGTACCTCTATATAGCCCGGTTTGGTCGCCTAACCCCAAGGTGTTTGTAGTAGCAAAAATGCGGAAGTAGGGGTGTGGGTGTAAAACGCGGTTTTGGTCCAGTAGGGTAAATCTGCCGTCTTGTTCTAGTATTTGTTGAATCACAAACATGACGTCTGGTCGGCCAGCATCGTACTCATCCAAAATAAGCGCCATGGGGCGTTGCATGGCCCATGGAATCACACCTTCCTGAAAACGGGTGACTTGTAGCCCGTCTTGAATGGTGATGGTGTCTTTACCTACTAAATCTAACCTACTGATATGGCCATCTAAGTTCACTCGTATGCAAGGCCAGTTCAGTCTGGCAGCGACTTGTTCTATGTGAGTGGATTTACCGGTTCCGTGACGGCCTTGGATGAGCACGCGCCTGTTGTGCGCAAAGCCAGCTAACAGCGAGAGCGTGACCTCATGGTCAAAGCGGTAGGCCTCATCAATGGCAGGAACGTATTCAGTAACGTCACTAAACGCCGGTACCTGTAATGGGCTATCTATGCCGAATTTTTCTTTAACCGATACGTTGTGTTCGGGTATTTCTATTTTTTGAGACATGTCTACTCCTCTGCTGCAAGACTTAGGGTTTACATCTATTTATACACAATATATGGTACTAAAT
>SRSN01000106.1 GCA_004791645.1 Alcaligenaceae bacterium 429 | reverse complement strand
CAATAATTCTCATTTGTATATAGAGAAATGAAACATTAGCCTTTTATCGTTGTAGATTCGTGCCTCGGGCTGGTTGCTCACCCACCGCCATGAGGAATACCTGTAGCTAATCCAACCTCAAATCAGTCTGGTATTTCAATCTCTTTTTTACGATCAAACACAGCAGCACATTGAAGAAGCCCCTGCCGCAAACTAGGCTGATCGCCGTTTGTGACTATACTAAGCACTATCTTGGTAACCCCCTTTTGTAAGCCCCTCTGCTGCTCACAGTAGCTCAACAAAAAAATAGACTGGCGTGTGTGTTTTCGACGGTCTTTTATTACGCGTCATTATGTTGTGTTGATCTCTTATGATTCCTTTCGCTCCATTTCCTGTCGTTCTCTTACTGCTTCTGACTCTAGGCCAGTTGGCGGTAGCTGTTGTGCTGATCTGGGCTATTTTGCTCGTAGTACAGCCAAAACGCCGCGCTAACTTTAAAAACAGACCATGGCCACGAATACTGTTTTTAGTACTCTTGCTAGCACTGGCTGGCTACTACGGTTCGTTTCAATGGGATCTCTATCAATACAAAAAAAGCTATGAAGAAGAAATCCGTAGTCGACAGCACGTATTAAAAGAACCAGGGCGCTACGCGGGTATAGACATGCCTACAGGAACGGAATTAGAACTGGAGGTTTGGGGCGACCCGGACAGCGTCTCTTGGGCCCGTTTTCCAGAGCCTGTGATGGTAGGCAATGCCCCTGTGCTGTCTTTCGAGCGCCCCCGCCCAGATCTACAGGACTCCAGTTGGAGACTGCATCTGGCACATGATACTGAGCTAGAAGGCTGGCAGTGCGATGGCAGCAAACTGCTGGAAATGGAACAAGACACTATGTCTGAGAGCGGCTTTAGGTTCGTGAGCTGCTTTTTAGCCGAAGGAAACCAGATCACCGGTTGGAGCCCGTTGGCTGCTGCTGCGAATAGGAATACTGCACCGGATTTTGTGCTGGATATTCCTGCAGGTACGTTGGTGCAATCTAGGCCCGAGGGGACCCTCTACGTCAACGGAGAGCGAGACCAAGATCGTTGGATGGTACGCGTTGAAGAGGATGGTTTGCAGATTAATGCGTGGGGTTTGCCTTTGGAGCGCGCTTATTTTTCCGTCGATGACGAGAAAGCGCTGCTTTATCTATCGCATGCTGACTTGGCTCAAGAAACGAAGTTGGGTGGGGTTAGCTATGCAGCGAGAACTAGTGTGTCTACACCGAACTATAGGTTTTACCCGCAATGGCCGCTGCTAGTGAGTATGACGTTGCCTGCTAGCGATGATTCGGATCGAAGTAAAAAGCAGTTGCATGAGCTGCCTAGTGGGGAGATTTGGATAGAGGGTCGAGAGGATTGATTTGGCTGGGTTACTTTGTCGCTTTAATCTGAAAGAAAAAGCCCGCTTAAGTGCGGAAGTGCTCGGCCATCACTGCGTTATACGATCTGTCTTTCACGCCCTCTTCCTAGTGCCGCCTATGATTGACATCAGTTTATGAGTAGAACTGGACGTTCTTCTCCCTCTTCCGCGGCCGTCCCCAGACATAATCCATGATAATCCCTATACCACGCGCAGCTTCAATCGAAAAGGCAGCTTCGAGCTCTACATCAGGCAGACGCAAGTCGATCGTCGCAGTAGCGTCTAAACTGGCCAGAACATCTTGGCGATAGCAGCTACTACAACTCGCCCCGCCCCAAGCAACCGTGCCGCGCCAGACGAACGGCAACCAGAGCATCAAGAATGGCTGCTTTTATATTTGATATACCTTAGCTATGCAGAGAAGGTAGAGTGAGCTCTGTATCAACGTCATCCTGCCTCGTATCACCTATGTAGCGGAATGAAATAGAGCCTGTCCTTTGACTTGAGGTGGCGCAACCTAGTATCCGTCAGCTGTATTTGCCCACACCACCAAGAGATCTAGTTATTAACTCTTGAAGCAAGTTTTATTTTTGAAGTAAATGCAACTTCGACTTTACCTCTCTCCACCTCTCATGCTCAGTTAGCGGTGTTTTTGTAGAGGTAATACGTGTCCAGCGAGGGTCTTGTGAAAGCGTTTGGTTAAGCTCTACAAAATGGACCTGATCTAAGGGAATCGCGCTGGCTTCTACAATAGCATTTACAGGGCATTCACCTACGCAAATAGAGCAGTCAATACATTCGTCAGGATTAATTACTAGAAAATTAGGCCCTTCATAAAAACACTCCATGGGGCAAACACTGACACAGTCCGTATATTTACATGCAATACAACTTTCAGTAACTACAAATGCCATCTTATCCAATGTCCATCTACGTTAGTTTAGGTGCTTAGTGATTACGTTTAGCTTCGAATTGGTTTGTTTGAACTACTGAGGCGAGCACCTAATAGCACCTCTAACCTTGGGATTTTAGCTTCTCGATGTCTTCTGAGCCACGAAAACCCTGGACAGAAAAAAGCCCGCAATAAAGCGGGCTTTTTTGTTCCTACGACAAGTTGCCTAGCTATGCCAGACGCGGGATCACTCCCACTCAATCGTCGCTGGTGGTTTGCTGCTTACATCGTAAGTCACACGGTTAATACCGCGTACTTCATTGATGATGCGGCCAGACACGCGCTTCAACAGTGAGTATGGCAATTCTGCCCAATCAGCTGTCATGAAGTCGGTAGTTTCTACGGCACGCAGTGCAACCACGTACTCGTAGGTACGGGCATCGCCCATCACACCCACGCTTTTCACTGGCAAGAATACTGTGAAAGCTTGGGAGGTCAGGTCATACCAGTTTTTACCAGTGGCTTCGTCTACGGTGTTACGCAGCTCTTCGATAAAGATTGCATCCGCTTGGCGCAGCAGATCAGCGTATTCACGTTTGATTTCGCCCAAGATACGCACGCCTAGGCCTGGGCCTGGGAATGGGTGGCGGTACACCATTTGCGGTGGCAAGCCCAATGCTACGCCCAGTTTGCGCACTTCGTCTTTGAACAGTTCGCGCAGTGGCTCTAGCAACTTCAGGTTCAGTGTTTCTGGCAGGCCGCCTACGTTGTGGTGCGATTTAATACCAGTTGCTTTGCCGGATTTGGCTGCAGCGGATTCAATCACGTCTGGGTAGATGGTGCCTTGTGCCAACCAACGGGCGTTGCTGAGTTTCGCTGCTTCTTCTTGGAAGATTTCTACGAACTCACGACCAATGATTTTACGTTTAGCTTCTGGGTCGGTAACACCAGCCAGTTTGCCCAAGAATCGATCGGAGGCATCAATATGGATGATTTTCAGACCCATATTGTCGGCAAAGGTGCTCATTACCTGTGTGGCTTCGTTCAAGCGCAGCAGACCGTGGTCTACAAATACACAAGTCAGTTTTTCACCTATAGCACGGTGAATCAATGCAGCCGCTACAGAGGAATCCACACCACCGGACAAGGCCAAGATAACCTCTTCGTCACCCACTTGTTCGCGGATGTTAGCAATGGCTTCTTCTACGTAGTCAGGCATGTTCCAATCACCTACGCAACCGCAGATGTCACGCACAAAGCGTTGGAACAAGGCGCCGCCTTGTACGGTATGGGTAACTTCTGGGTGGAACTGTACAGCATAGAAATTACGCGCTTCGTCAGCCATACCAGCAATCGCGCAGGTAGGTGTGGAAGCCATCAATTTGAAGCCTGGAGGCAATGCAGTCACTTTGTCGCCGTGGCTCATCCATACTTTCAGCATGCCGTGCCCTTCTGGGGTGGCGAAGTCTTGGATGCCATCTAGCAATTTGGTGTGGCCGTGTGCACGTACTTCGGCGTAACCGAACTCACGTTTGTCCGCACCTTCGGTAGTACCACCCAATTGGCGCGCCATGGCTTGCATACCGTAGCAAATACCCAGTACAGGTATGTTCATCTCGAATACGGCGGCGGGCACTTGCAAGGCGTCGTCGGCGTACACAGAAGCGTGGCTGCCAGACAGAATGATCCCTTTCAGGCCTTCTTGCGAACGGATGAATTCGTCGCTCACGTCGCCAGGGTGGATTTCGCAGTAAGCGCCCACCTCGCGCACGCGGCGTGCGATCAATTGAGTAACTTGTGAACCGTAATCAAGAATAAGTATGCGTTGATGCATGATGACTGATAGATAAATGGTGCTTGCTGTTAAGGGGTAACTCTACAGCCAGCGATAGAACGAATACGGCCACGTTGCTGTGCAACGCGGCCGTCTGAATTATAAACCGCAGCAGAATACTAAATTAGTCTGCACGGTAATTCGGTGCTTCTTTGGTAATCTGCACATCGTGTACGTGAGACTCACGTACACCTGCTGCCGTGATTTCCACGAACTCTGCTTTCTCATGCAGTTCGTCAATGGAAGAACAACCGCAGTAACCCAGCGAGGCACGTACACCACCAACCAACTGATGGATAATGGCGATCACGCTACCTTTATAAGGCACACGACCTTCAATACCTTCAGGCACCAGCTTGTCGGAGTTGCTGGAGGCGTCTTGGAAGTAACGGTCAGCTGAGCCTTCCACCATCGCACCCAAGCTACCCATACCGCGATAAGACTTGTAGGAACGACCTTGGAACAATACGACTTCGCCCGGCGCTTCTTCTGTACCAGCGAACATACCGCCCATCATGCAAGTGGATGCGCCTGCTGCCAAGGCTTTAGATACGTCACCCGAGAAACGGATACCACCGTCAGCAATCAGAGGTACGCCTGTACCTTCCAATGCTTTAGCCACATCAGCAATTGCGCTGATTTGCGGTACACCTACACCAGCCACGATACGTGTAGTGCAGATAGAACCTGGGCCAATACCCACTTTCACACCGTCAGCGCCGGCTTCAACCAACGCCCTAGCCGCAGCGGCTGTAGCGATGTTGCCACCAATCACTTGGATGTGAGGGAAGTTCTTTTTCACCCAACGTACACGATCGATTACACCTTTGGTGTGACCGTGAGCAGTATCCACAATGATGGCATCTACGCCAGCGCGGGACAGTTTTTCTACACGTTCGTCAGTATCGCCACCCACACCTACCGCAGCACCTACGCGCAACTGACCGTGTTGGTCTTTAGCAGCCAGAGGGTGAGTGGTGTTTTTAACGATATCTTTAACGGTAGCCAAACCACGCAGCTCGAACTGGTCGTTAACGATCAGCACGCGCTCTAGGCGGTGTTTGTGCATCAATGCTTGGGCTTCATCCAGTGTAGCGCCCTCTTTCATGGTTACCAGACGCTCTTGGGGCGTCATGATTTCACGAATAGGCAGCTCGAAACGGTCTTCAAAGCGCAAGTCACGGTTGGTGACTATACCCACCAACTTACCTTCTTTAACCACTGGCAAACCGGACACACCATGCTGGCGTTGCAAATTGATTGCATCACGCACCGTCATTTCTGGTGTCACGGTAACGGGGTCGATCACAATACCGAACTCGTGACGTTTCACACGGGATACTTCACGTGCTTGTACATCAGCGGTCAGGTTTTTGTGGATGATCCCCATACCGCCCTCTTGTGCCATAGCGATGGCCAAGCCGGACTCGGTCACGGTGTCCATTGCGGCGGACACCAGTGGGATGTTCAGGGAAATGTCGCGGCTGAATCGTGCTGTCAACGATGCATCGCGAGGAAGAATTTCTGAATATGCAGGCACTAACAATACATCATCGAATGTTAGTGCTCGTTTGATAAGACGCATGCTTTTTACTCCGTCCAAAGCAAGATTATACGCTGTTGCCCTTAACCAATCCAGACCCTAGCGTTCTGGAAGAAACGCATCCAAGGACTAAACCCACCATTTGTTGCCTGTGCGCCACCCTGATCTTGCTCGCCCCAGCTTTCTGGCGCCCACGACAACATGACGTTGCGTGTTACACGCTCTGGGTGAGGCATCAATACAGTGAAACGACCATCAGCAGTGGTAGCACCCGCCAAACCGTTGGGGCTGCCGTTAGGGTTGAACGGGTATTGCTCTGTAGGCTTACCGTAGTTATCTGCATAATTGGCCACGGCCAATACGCTGCTGGCATCACCTTGGGAAGCAAAGTTAGCAAAGCCTTCACCGTGTGCTACAGCGATAGGCAGACGTGCACCTTCCATACCTTTAAAGAAGATAGAAGGAGAATCAGCCACGCTCAATGTTGCCAAACGGGCTTCGTATTTCTCGGACAAGTTACGGGTAAATCTAGGCCATGCTTCCGCACCTGGAATCATAGGAGCCAAGGCAGCCATCATCTGGCAACCGTTACATACGCCCAGTGCGAAGGTGTCTTCTCTACCGAAGAAGCCAGCGAACTGGTCATTCAACATGGCGTTGAAACGGATGGTACGTGCCCACCCCTCACCTGCACCCAATACGTCACCGTAACTGAAACCACCCGCAGCGACTATGCCTTTGAATTGCTCCAAGGTTACGCGACCGCTCAGCAAATCAGTCATGTGTACGTCAGTCACATCAAAGCCAGCAGTATCAAAGGCCCATGCCATTTCTACTTGGCTGTTACACCCTTGCTCACGCATCACAGCGATACGTGGGCGTGCGCCGGTGTTAATGAATGGTGCAGCAACGTTTTCTTGTGGGTTGAACGGCACCACAGGGCTAATACCTGGGTCTTTTACATCGTTCCACAGCGCGAATTCTGCTTCGGCACTGGCGGGGTTATCACGCAAGTTCATGATGCGGCGTGTAACTTCGCTCCACTGTTTACCCAACTCAGCACGTGGTGCTTGGTATACGCAAGCGCCATCGCGGAAGATTTCCACTTGGTCGCGGTCGTTCAAGCTACCCACTACGTGTGCGTAAGGGGACAAGCCTGCTTCACGCAAACGTTGCAACACGTTGTCGCGGTCAGCTTGTTTCACCTGAATCACAGCACCAATTTCTTCGTTGAACAGCGCTTTCAGTGTGAGCTCTTCGCGTTGAACCGCTACTTGTTCTGGACGGATTTTGTAGTCACCCCAGTCAGCTGCATGCGGATCGATAGTCAGCATGTCTACGTTCAAGGACACACCTACGTGACCTGCAAACGCCATTTCAGCAACTGTCGCCAACAAACCGCCATCAGAACGGTCGTGGTACGCGTGTACCAAACCGTCGTTGCACAAAGAACGTACAGCATGGAAGAACGCCAACATCAGTTCAGCGTTGTCCATATCGGGGGCTTCGTCGCCCACTTGGTTAAAGGCTTGCGCCAGTACAGATGTACCCATGCGCTGTTTACCCAAGCCCATATCCAACAAGATCAAGCAGCTTTCGCCGATATCGGTACGCAACTGAGGAGTCAGTGTTTTACGTACATCGCCCACTTGCGCAAAGGCTGTCACGATCAGGGAAACGGGTGATACCACGTTGATGGACTCACCGTCTTGTTCCCACGAGGTACGCATAGACAAGGAGTCTTTACCTACAGGGATAGACAAGCCCAGTTTCTGACACCAGTGGCTTACAGCCTCTACGGTATCGAACAGAGCAGCATCTTGACCGGCAGTACCGCAAGCAGCCATCCAGTTAGCAGACAACTTAACGTCTTTCATGCTGCTGACATCCGCAGCGGCCAAGTTAGACAAGGCCTCTGCTACGGCCATACGGCCAGAAGCTGCAGCATCCAACACTGCCACAGGTGTACGTTCACCCATGGACATGGCTTCACCACGTACGCCTTCAAAGTCAGCCAAGGTAACCGCACAATCCGCTACAGGGATTTGCCATGGACCAACCAACTGGTCGCGGCTGCACAGCCCGCCCACAGTACGGTCACCAATGGTGATCAGGAAGTTTTTGTTAGCTACGGTTGGGTGGCGCAACACGCGCGTTACCGCTTCTGCCAATGGAATCAATGGCAGATCTACGGGTTCTGTAGGCAGCTCTACGTGCTCTACATCACGCAACATGCGCGGTGCTTTACCCAGGATCACGCTCATTGGTACATCAACAGGGCGTTCTGCTGCAGGTTTGATGTCAGCATCTACACCTGGCAGGCCTTCGCCTACGACTACGCGCAACTGACGCTCTTCAGTTGCCACACCGACAACGGCCCATGGGCAACGTTCGCGGTCAGCAATGGCAGTAAAGCGTTGCAAATCGGCTGGCGAAATCGCCAACACATAACGTTCTTGAGATTCGTTACTCCAGATCTCGGCTGGGGACAAACCGGACTCTTCCAACTGTACGTGGGTCAGATCAAAGATCGCGCCACGCTCAGCATCGTTTACCAGCTCTGGGAAAGCGTTAGACAAACCACCTGCACCCACGTCGTGGATAGCAATAATGGGGTTTTCAGCGCCTTGTTGCCAGCAGCGATCAATCACTTCTTGTGCACGGCGTTCCATTTCTGGGTTGCCACGTTGCACAGAGTCGAAATCCAGTTCTGCTAAGTTCACACCGGAGCTCATACTGGATGCAGCGCCACCGCCCATACCAATACGCATACCGGGACCACCAATTTGCACCAACAAGGCGCCTACTGGCAGTGGATCTTTGTGTGTTTGGCTAGCGTCAATAGAGCCCAAACCACCGGCGATCATGATGGGTTTGTGGTAACCCCAACGTACACCACCCGCGCTTTGCTCAAAGGTACGGAAGTAACCCAACAGGTTAGGACGGCCAAATTCATTGTTGAATGCAGCGCCCCCAATAGGGCCTTCGATCATGATGTCCAAAGGCGAGGCGATACGGCTGCAATCACCATGAGAGTCTTGCTCCCAAGGCTCTGGGAAATCAGCAAATTTCAGGTTAGAAACAGTAAAACCTGTCAAACCAGCTTTAGGTTTAGAACCACGACCGGTTGCACCTTCGTCACGGATCTCACCACCAGAACCTGTGGATGCACCGGGGAACGGTGCAATCGCTGTAGGGTGGTTGTGTGTTTCCACTTTCATCAAGGTGTGCAGCGTGGTGTCCATACGCTGGTATGTGCCCTTGCCTTCTGAATCAGGCAACGTAGCGCGGAACACTTGCGCTGGACCGCCTTCCATAATGGCGGCGTTATCCGAGTAGGCAACAACGGTTTTTTCTGGCTGCGCCGCGTGCGTGTCGCGGATCATGCCAAACAGTGTCTTGTCTTGTGGTTTGCCATCAATCACCCACTGGGCGTTGAAGATTTTGTGACGGCAATGTTCACTGTTTGCTTGCGCAAACATCATGAGCTCTACGTCGGTAGGATTGCGTTTCAAGCCTACGAAGGCTTCCAGCAAGTACTCTACTTCGTCTTCAGACAGCGCCAAACCCATAGTACGGTTGGCTTCTTCCAGCGCAGCTTGGCCATTTGCCATCACGTCTACGTATTGCATGGCTTTGCCTTGCAACTCTACGAACAACTGCTCTGGTGCAAAATTGACGTCTACAACGGTTTCCGTCATTTTGTCGTGCAGCATGGCCGAGATTTGGGCCAACTGCGCTTCATTAATGTTCTTGCTACCCAACAAACCGCGCTCTGGTGTGATCACATAACGCACACCACGCTCTATACGTCGTACCCCTTGGATACCACAGTTACGGGCGATGTCAGTGGCTTTACTTGCCCACGGAGAAATCGTGCCAATACGCGGGATGACTCGCAATACCAAGGCGTTTTTGGCTTGATCCTGTGCATCAAAACATGGACGAGAATCATCCAGCAACGCTTCCAACTGGCTCAGGTTTTGCTCATTTTGCGCACTGTCATCTGCCCAGACGTAGTGCTCATAAAAACCCTGTACATCAGCAACAGGGAGATCCAATGCCTTCAAGCGTTGCAGCAAGCGCTCGCGGCGGAAATCGGAAAGGAAAGAGGAGCCGGGATAATGCAAGAAAGAGTTCACGGTTCTGTGGGAGAAGTAAAAAGAAGACAAGAAATGTGACTATTTTAACCACAAGCGCGGGAAGAATCCCGCGCTTGTGGTTTTACGGTTAATGTCCTAGCTCGTCATCTGGCGGGGCTGGTTCGGTGGGATAGTGCACTTCCAAAATATCCAATTCTTCCTTGCCGCCCGGTGTACGCAAAGTAATGGTGTCGCCCTCGCGCGCTTTGAGCAAGGCACGAGCCACGGGAGATATCCAACTAATTTTGCCGTTTAGCGGTTCAGCTTCATCTATACCCACAATGGTAATGGTGGTTTCTTCACCACTAAGGTTGGCATACACCACGGTTGCCCCAAAGAATATTTGATCTTTATTGGGCTGCAACGCGGGATCCACCACTTCGGCAATTTGAATGCGCTTAGTCAAAAACCGGATGCGGCGGTCAATTTCGCGCAGACGTTTTTTACCGTATAGGTAGTCGCCGTTTTCAGAACGGTCGCCATTAGACGCAGCCCACGACACCACCTGCACCACTTCAGGGCGCTCTACGTTCATCAAGTGATTAAATTCGCGGCGCAAGGCGCGGTAGCCCTCTACCGTAATGTAGTTCTTGGTACCTGCCGGTATGCTAACGGCGGGTGCTTCCAAGTCATCATCAAGATCTTCGGTGTCTTCTTTAACAAAAGCTTTATTCATTTTCTGTACTCCACTTCAGCTGGTTAGCCCAGCCACTCATCCCACACGGTAGGCAAATCGGTGGGCGAAGGCGGCAACTTGCCTAAGTCCAAACGCCCTTCACCTGGTGCATGAAAATCTGAACCGCAGGAAATCTCAAACCCATAATGGCGTGCTACCTGCGCATATTCCGCATATTGGTCGGCTCGGTGGCTGCCTGTGACCACCTCAATCCCTACCCCACCCAATGCTTTGAACTCATCAAACAATGCCCCAAACTGCACCGGCGTAAACTCGTAACGACCGGGGTGAGCAATAATCGCCTTACCACCTGCTTCACGTATCCAATTGACGGACTGCGCAAGCGTCGCCCATTGCATAGGTACATAGGCCGCCTTATGGTCACCCAAGTAGCGTTTAAACACCTCGCCCACGTTGGCGCAATGCCCTTCTTCCACCAGAAAACGAGCAAAGTGAGTACGACTAATGAGCGACGGATTAGACACATAACGCAAGGCACCTTCGTAAGCATTAGAAATACCTAAGCCACCTAGCTTTTGCCCTATTTCTTGCGCACGTTGCTCGCGCCCTGCTCGTATATACGCCAGCTCGTCATTAAGCTGCGTTTGGTGACCATCTACATTTAATCCCACGATGTGTACGGTACGGCCCGCCCACGTCACGGAAATTTCTACGCCGGGAATAAACTGCATACCCAAACGTGTAGCCTCGGCCCGAGCCTCTTCTAGACCGCTAAGCTCATCGTGGTCGGTCAATGCCCACAACTGCACGCCATTGGCGGCCGCACGCTGTGCTACTTCCTTGGGTGGCAACAAACCATCAGACGCTGTGGAATGGCAATGTAAGTCCACATTAAGTGTTTGGTTTCTCATGCCTTACTACCCCATCAAAAACTGTTCTACTATCGCGATTTGATCCGCATGACGCAACGTGGGCGCATGCCCTACTCCAGCCACTTCCACACTATGCGCCGCAGGATGCCTAGTAACCATCTCTTGTACTGTGCTGGCACCTAATAAGTC
>SRSN01000105.1 GCA_004791645.1 Alcaligenaceae bacterium 429 | reverse complement strand
CTTTTTCAGACTGTCTATATCGTAGGCATTTTGCAAGGCGCCTGCGCCTTCTGCCCATTCCGGTGCTGCCCCACCAGCATTACTGGTAGAGAAAAATACCGGCTCAAATCGTGAGAAATCGTTCTCTTCGCGCATGCGTTGCATGAGGACCGAGCCCACCATGCCACGCCAACCGACTAGGCCTACCGCTTGTTTCATGAATAATCACCTAAAAACCAAATTAACCCAATGCCTTAAGCACTGCATCCCCCATTTCGCGTGTACCCACCAACTGAGTACCTGCTTCATAGATATCTGCTGTGCGTAACCCTTGCTCTAACACCTGGCGCACTGCATTTTCTACCCGTACTGCCTGAGCATTTTCATTCAGTGAGTAGCGCAGCAACATCGCTGCAGACAAAATGGTTGCCAAGGGGTTGGCTTTGTTCTGACCAGCGATGTCAGGAGCGGAGCCATGGCTAGGCTCATACAGACCTTGTTGCGACGCGTTCAAGGATGCAGAAGGCAACATGCCGATGGAACCCGTCAACATCGCTGCCTCGTCTGATAGTATGTCACCAAAAAGATTACCCGTCACGATTACGTCGAATTCTTTTGGCGCACGAACCAGTTGCATGGCCGCATTGTCTACATACATGTGGCTCAATGCAACATCCGGGTACTCTTTCGCTACATCAATCATGATGTCACGCCAGAATTGCGAGGTTTCTAGCACGTTGGCTTTGTCTACGCTGCACAGCTTGCCTTGGCGTTTTTGTGCTGCTTGGAATGCCACATGTGCAATACGGCGCACTTCACTTTCAGCATAGTGCATGGTGTCAAAACCTTGACGCTCACCGGCAAAGTTGCCTTCGCTCACGGTACGCACACCACGAGGCTGACCAAAGTAAATATCGCCTGTCAGTTCACGGATAATCAGGATATCCAGATCAGCAACGATCTCTGGTTTCAACGACGACGCATTTGCCAATTGTGGGTACAGAATCGCAGGACGCAAGTTCGCAAACAAACCCAGGGCTTTACGCAAACCCAAAATCGCTTGTTCTGGACGCAGTTCACGTGCCAAGGAGTCGTATTTCCAATCGCCTACCGCACCAAACAGCACCGCTGCGGATGATTTAGCCAACTCTAATGTTGCTGGCGGCAAAGGATGGCCGTGCAAGTCATACGCTGCACCACCAACGGGTGCATGATGCAATTCCAGATCCAAGCCTAAAGCGGTTAGAACGCGCGCGGCCTGTTCCGTAATTTCGGTACCAATGCCATCACCGGGTAATACTGCGATTTTTGTAGACATACGTTTTCCTGTGGTGTTGTAACGAACCGTGCGGTGCTCACACTATGTTCTGTGTGTGGCTTGCCACTGATCCAGACAAGCCACACGGCCGCTAGGCGGCCGCGTGTTAAGAGTTAAGCAGATGGATTACCCACCAACCAAGGGTGTTGCGCCAAACGCTGGGCTTCAAACGCCTTGATGGTTTCTGCTTTTTGCAAAGTCTGGCCGATTTCATCTAATCCTTTGAGCAAACTCTGTTTGCGGAAGGCATCGATCTCAAAGCCATACTCTTGGCCATCTTCAGCAATGACTTTCTGGCGTTCCAGGTCAATGCTCAGTTGATAGCCTTCTTTAGCCTGCACAGCATCAAACAGCTTAGCGACTACATCCTCAGACAGGATGATGGGCAGCAAACCATTTTTGAAGCTGTTATTAAAGAAAATATCGGCAAACGATGGTGCAATAATGGCTCTAAAACCGTACTGCAACAACGCCCATGGCGCGTGCTCACGACTAGAACCGCAACCAAAGTTTTTACGTGCCAATAAGATAGAAGCACCTTGGTAGCGCGGCTGGTTCAGCACGAACTCTGGGTTCAGAGGACGTTTGCTGTTATCCATACCTGGCTCACCGTGATCCAGATAGCGCAGTTCGTCAAACAAGTTAGGGCCGAAGCCAGTACGTTTGATGGACTTCAAAAACTGTTTAGGGATGATCAAGTCGGTGTCCACGTTTTCGCGGTCCAACGGAGCCACCATTCCTTTGTGAGTAGTAAAAGCTTGCATGATTAATGCTCCTGACTCAATTGACGTACATCGGCAAAGCTACCTACTACAGCGGCAGCAGCAGCCATGGCTGGGCTGACCAAGTGTGTGCGTCCACCCTGCCCCTGACGACCTTCAAAATTTCGGTTGGATGTGGAAGCACAACGCTCACCCGGCTCCAAACGGTCGGCGTTCATCGCCAAACACATGGAACAACCAGGCTCACGCCATTCGAAACCAGCTTCAACAAAGATTTTGTCCAAACCTTCTTTTTCGGCTTGCTGTTTCACCAAACCAGAACCTGGTACCACGATAGCCTGTTTAACGTTTTTCGCTACCTTACGGCCTCGCGCAACTTCAGCAGCAGCACGCAAGTCTTCGATACGTGCGTTGGTACAGGAACCAATAAACACTTTATCAATAGCAATGCTAGTCAATGGCTGGTTGGCTTCCAAACCCATGTACTGCAACGCGCGGATAATACCTTCGCGGCGTACTGGGTCTTTTTCATTCTGTGGATCAGGCACATTGGCATCCACTGGCAACACCATTTCTGGCGATGTACCCCATGTCAATTGAGGCTTGATATCTGCGGCATCAATACGAACCACCGCATCAAATTGCGCGCCATCATCGCTTTTCAATGTATTCCAGTACTCAACTGCTTGATCCCACTGCGCACCTTTAGGGGAGTAAGGACGACCACGGAAGTACTCAACGGTTTTCTCATCCACCGCTACCATGCCTGAACGTGCACCGGCTTCAATAGCCATGTTGCACACAGTCATACGGCCTTCCATGCTCAGCGCTTGTACTGCTGAACCACCGAACTCGATGGCATAGCCTGTACCGCCGGCAGTACCAATCACACCAATAACGTGCAAGATCAAGTCTTTAGCCGTACAGCCTGCTGGCAAGTCACCGTTTACCTCTACCAACATGCTCTTGCTTTTCTTCATCAGCAAGGTTTGGGTAGCCAGCACGTGTTCAACTTCAGAAGTACCGATACCGAAGGCCAACGCCCCCATCGCACCGTGCGTACTGGTGTGGGAGTCACCGCACACAATGGTCATGCCCGGCAACGTAGCACCTTGCTCTGGGCCGATGATGTGTACGATACCCTGACGCTGGTCGTCCATATCGAACAGGGTCACGCCAAATTTCTGGCAGTTCTCTTCCAGCGTGTCTACCTGCAACTTGGAGATAGGATCAGCAATACCTGCTGCACGTGACGTAGTAGGAACGTTGTGGTCTGCTACAGCAAGGTTGGCACTGATACGCCAAGGCTTACGGCCAGCCAGCTCCAGCCCTTCAAAGGCTTGGGGGCTAGTCACTTCATGCAGTAACTGGCGGTCGATATAGAGCAAACAGGTGCCATCGTCTTCACGGTGCACCACGTGGCTGTCAAACAGCTTGTCGTATAAAGTTTTTGCCATAACAGACTCTCAATCAATCAGAACAAGCGAAACGCTGTTATTTCGCGATGGATTCATTATGCCCGTCTCTAAAACCAGCACAAGACCATTAGTTATACTAGTATTGGGAGTACCACCCTTCCTCCCAAAAAACACAAAGCGGGTTCTGAGACTCGCCCAAAACCCGCTGTAGTCGGTAATGCATCGCCCTACTGTTTTTTAGTTTCCAAATACAAAGGCATTACCAATTCTGCTGCAACACGCAGCTCATCAATACGGCTTTGTGGTGAAGGGTGAGTAGACAAGAGATCTGACTCATTGCCGTTTCTACCCGACATACTGATCATTTTTTCCCAGAAGCTAATGGCTGCTCTGGGGTCGTACCCTGCACGCGCTGCAAGCTCTACGCCAATTAAGTCGGCCTCAGCCTCGTGCGTACGGCTGTTCGGCAAATGGAACATGACGTCTGTTAACGAGCCGCCCAAATCACCCACGGCCTGAGACCCTACCACTGCTGACAAAATCGCCAAGCCAATACTAGTGCCCATCTTATGAGACATTTGCTCACGGGAGTGTTCACGCAGAGCATGGGCAATTTCATGCCCCATCACAGCAGCAAGTTCGTCGTCAGTGGCTTTTAGCCTCTCTATCAAGCCGGTATACACCGCCATTTTTCCACCAGGCATACACCACGCGTTGAGCTCATCAGACTTCAGTACGTTGACCTGCCAATCCCACTGCAAGGCATCTGGCCTAAACACTGGTACTTGATTGATAATCTTGGCGGAAATTTCTCGCACACGACGAACCTGTTCCGCATTGGGGGATAACGCCCCCTGCGCTTGAGCTTGCGCTAGCGTTTCGTTGTAGTTCTGCGCAGCCGCTAAATTCAGCTCCTGTTCGGGAACAAAACTGGACATAAACTGCTTACGTTGTATGCCGACAACGCCGCTGGCAGTAGTGTCTACTGCAGCACAACCCGTAAGAATTATCGTGGCACTTGCCGCCACGATAATACATGCCTTACGCCATAGCCCAAACAGGTTCATACGCAGTAATCCTTACCACTGCCCACACTGTGCTCGTTGGCGCAACGCTTGATCCATCAACACGATGGCCAATAGCGCTTCAGCAATAGGTGTGGCACGTATACCCACACAAGGGTCATGACGCCCCAATGTTTGCACTTCTACAGCTTCACCTTGCTGCGTAATGGAGGGGCGCTTGATACGAATGCTGGAGGTAGGTTTAATCGCCAGCGACACACGAATGTCTTGGCCGGAAGAAATACCACCCAAAATACCACCTGCGTGATTCGAGGCAAAACCGTCAGGCAAAATAGCATCGCCGTGTTCAGAACCACGTTGCGACACACTCTCAAAGCCATCCCCGATCTCTACGCCTTTCACTGCATTCAGCCCCATCATCGCATAAGCAATGTCGGCGTCCAGACGACCATAAATAGGCTCACCCAAACCTGCTGGCACACCCTCGGCGATCACCTCAATACGTGCACCTATAGAATCGCCTTCTTTACGCAGCGCATCCATAAAGGCTTCCAGCTCAGGAACCACGGCTGCATCAGCGGCATAGAACGGGTTATTAGGCACGTCATCCCAGCTTTTGAATGGGATCACGATAGGGCCTAGTTGACTCATGTAACCACGAATCACTGTCTTGAACTCGGCCGCCAACCATTTCTTGGCAATCGCACCGGCTGCAACAGTAGGCGCTGTCAAACGCGCAGAAGAACGACCACCACCACGAGGATCACGGTGCTGGTACTTGCGCCAGTAGGTGTAATCAGCGTGACCTGGGCGGAAAGTTTCCAACAAGTTACCGTAATCTTTACTACGCTGATCGGTATTGCGAATCAACAAAGCTATAGGCGCACCGGTAGTTTTACCTTCGTACACACCAGACAAAATCTCAACCTGATCGGCTTCTTGACGCTGCGTAACGTGGCGCGATGTGCCAGGTCTACGGCGGTCTAGTTCTAGCTGAATATCTTCAACACTCAGTTCTAATCCGGGAGGACAGCCATCTACCACAGCACCAATGGCTGGGCCGTGAGACTCCCCAAAATTCGTTACACGAAATAAGCTACCTAAAGTATTTGCAGACATAAACAGTTCGGTTTATAGGCCAATCGAAAGCAGAATTATGGCATTAAAGCCCGGAGCATGCACCGAGTACAAGCTAGGATGAGCAACTCAGGGCTATAGATTGCGCCTCTGGTGGCGGCACTTCAGCGTACTGTTCATAGCCAGAACGCTCCTCAAACGGATTGCTGAGCACCGTAAACAAATCAGACAGTACTGACGCATCGCCCTTTTCCGCTGCAGCAATCGCTTGTTGTGCCAAGTAGTTACGCAACACATACAGCGGATTGGCCGCATTCATGGATTGCTGACGCTGTGCGGTGGTTTGTTGATCAGCCTCTAGACGCACACGGTATCTCTCTACCCATGCACGCGCCTGATCTTGATCATGAAAACATTGCAAGAAAGCCTCAGGGTGTTTTTCTGCCCACGCCAACGCGCGGAAACTCAAACTAAAGTCTGCTTGGTCTCTGTGCAGTAGGCGCCACCAATCATCAATCAATTGCGTATCGCCCTCCAACCACTCTTGCCACCCCATTTTGCGACACAGATTTTCTCTATATCGCTCTAAGAACCACCCTTCGTACTGTTGCAATACTGGGTTCAGTGTTTCGGGTGTCGCCCCCAAGGTAGTCATGGCACTGGCTAGTCTATAAAGATTCCAATGCCCAACCGAAGGTTGCTGATTCCATGCATATCGCCCCTGTTGATCGGTTGTATTACAGATATGGTTAGCCTGAAAAGCATCCATAAAGCCAAAGGGGCCAAAGTCTAACGTTAGCCCCAAAATGGACATGTTGTCGGTATTCATCACACCATGACAAAAACCCACGGTTAACCAGTCTGCCATCAGGTAAGCGGTACGTTGGGTCACTTCTGTTAGCAGCAAACGGGCTAGCTCGGCATGATCCTCACTGTTTTTGTACAGTGCAGGATAAAAATTTTGCACTACATAGTGCAGCAATGCCTGCATTTCTTCAGGGTGCCCTAGCCAGTGCTCAAAAGAACCAAACCGCACAAAACTAGGGGCAACGCGCGTCACGATGGCGGCGCGCTCTACCGTTTCGCGGTACACCGGCACAGGTGAGGTCACAATTGCCAAGGCTTCAGTCGTTGGAATGCCCAAACCTTTCATCGCCACGCTGGCCAAATACTCTCGCACCGACGAACGTATGACCGCTCTGCCATCCCCCATGCGGGAATATGGTGTCAGCCCTGAGCCTTTAAGCTGCAACTCTTGTGTACCCTGAGGCCCATCAATTGCACCCAGCAAATGCGCACGTCCATCCCCTAACTGCCCGGCCCACACGCCGAACTGATGCCCGCTGTATACGGCGGCTAAGCTTTTTCCACCGGGTAATGGCGCATTACCCGACAACACAGCCAACATCTCAGGAGAATGCAGCAGCGCCTGACTCAAGCCCAAACGCTGAGCTAAATCGTCATTAGCATGCAGCAGTTGTGCATCACGTAAGCCTGAGGGCTGTAATAACGTGTAGAACGTTTCTGGCAACGACGATGCAAAACCATTGCTAACGCGCAAACCATCTAAAGTAGAGGCCAACACCGACATGATTACTGCTCCTTGGCCGCTACAGCAGCCACTTGTTTCGCACGTGCTTTGGCCGCTTTTTTAGCAGGACGCAAATAGAAAATGGCACAAAAGTAAAACACCAACGACAAGATAATTTCAGCAATCGCGCAGTACACCGATGCAGGATTCGGATCAGACCATGCACGTACACAGCCTTCCATGAAGTACAGCAGAATCAACATAGAAGACCACTGCAAGGTATAGATTTTCCCGCGCAAAATACCGGGTAAAGGCAAAATTAACGGCAACACCTTCAGTGCCATATACGAGCCACCGGGGCGCAATGGCGCCAGCCACATCTCCCATGCTATGCAAAGGACGATCAGGCCTATTAACGATGCAGCGGCAACACGATGTAAAACGGGATTCAATTGAGCATTCATACTGGTATTATCGCCTAAGGCGGGTTAAAACCCTATACCATTGCACGCAGTCAGCTGGATGATTTTTTACCATGACCAACCAACCGTCCCCTTCTATTGATGCTTTGGCACAGAAGGCGAAAACGCCCCCTGCTTCTGGCCAACCTCAACGTAAAAAACGCGAACTGGCGGCGGTCATGCTGCGGTGCATAGCCCAGCGACGCTTAACACAAGTCGCTTCCAGCCTCACTTACACCACCATTCTGGCAGCAGTACCGCTGCTAGCTGTAGTACTGTCTCTGTTCACAGCCTTCCCTCTTTTTTCTGATTTTCGTGAAGCATTAGAAAACTTCTTCACTACGAATCTGATGCCTGAGGCCGTGTCTGACACGATCATGTCCTACCTAAATCAGTTTGCTGCTAAGGCCTCTAGCCTCACAGCCATTGGTAGCTTGTTTTTGATTATTACGTCCATCATGTTGATTTCTACCATTGATGGCACGTTAAACGATATTTGGCAGGTTAATACTCAACGCCCTCTTGCACAGCGCTTGTTGGTGTACTGGGCATTGCTGTCGTTAGGCCCCATATTGGGTGGTGCTAGTCTGTGGGCGACGACTATGCTTGCCCGTGAATCCATGGGCTATATCAGTAGTTTTGGGATTGTGATTTCCTTACTGCTGTCTGCGCTGCCCTTTTTACTGACGGTACTGAGCTTTACGGCACTTTTTACCTTCGTACCCAACTGTCATGTGCGCTGGCGTGACGCTTTTGTAGGCGGTGTGCTCGTTGCTTTCTTCCTTGAACTACTGAAAGCCGGCTTTGCGTTTTACCTGACTAAATTCCCCACTTACACCTTAATTTATGGTGCCTTTGCCACCATCCCTATTTTCTTGCTCTGGGTGTATTTATCGTGGTTAGTGGTGCTGCTAGGCGCCTCGTTTGCCGCTATTCTTCCCGATATACGTAGGCACCGTGATCCTAACGAAAAACACTATTTAGGTGAGTCATTCCTACATGCGCTCAGTATGTTGCACAGCCTGTGGCTGCAGCGAGGCCACACTCCCGTAGGCTTGCCAGTGGAGCAATTAAGCGACACTTTGACTCACGATGCCCACGAACTGACACGTACGCTACTTACGCTTAAAAAGCTGGGATATGTCGCTAACACCCAAGAAAATAACCGTGAACGCTGGGTTTTAGCCTGCGATCCAGCCCAAACTGACCTTGCCGCGCTGGTTGACACCTTCCTATTAAATAGGGCTCAACCCAGCACTGAAGTGGGCAATGGTGTAGCCTTAATAATGAACGCCACCTTGGCTAATCCTCATCTGCGTCTACAGCAGTTGTTTGAACAGCCTGGGTTGCTGGAAGATATATCTGAATCCATACAAAAAAAATTAAGCACGTCACTTAATGCAGCACAGGAGCCCTCGTATGCTTAAAGTTAGTGAAATTTTACGAGTCAAAGGGGATATTCTCTACACCGCGACTCCTGACATGGCGATTGATACCGCAATTCAAATCATGAGCGAACAAGACATCGGTTCACTGGTGATTATGGAACACGGACAATTGGCCGGGATGCTCACGTTCAGGGAAATCATTCGCTATTTGCACAAAGCCCAACACGGTACTACAGCTACTACGGTGCGCGCCATTATGGATGACGCACCAGTAAGCGTGACACCCAACACCAGTGCTGACGAAGTGCAGCGCCTGATGCTGGACAATCACGCACGCTACATACCCGTCATGGATGGTCCCACCTTGCAAGGTGTGATCTCGTTCTACGATATGTCTAAAGCCATCGTGAAGGCTCAGCAGTTTGAGAACACTATGCTGAAAGCTTACATTCGCGACTGGCCATCAGACCAAGGCAACTCAGCTGCCTAATCGTTGCGTTACGCTGCAGGCTCGTTTTGACGAGCTTGCAGTGCTTCCCACGCTGCCAGTAATACTTCTGGCTCATTCTTATTCATAATCGTTGCGTCAGATAAGGTTCTGCGCCACTGACGCGCACCTGGCAAACCATGTGGCCAGCCCAACATCGCACGCGTTGCCATACGTATATTCAGATCTTGCGCCACTAATGCCTGCGCATAACCGTACATACGCTGCACGATTTCAGCACCTTCCATATATGTATCTTCTGGCCATAAATGTTGGCTGATCTCGCGCAACACCGCAGGCGTATGCCATGCTGCTCTGCCCAACATCACCCCATCAAAGCCAGCCAGCTCGTCTAACGATTGCTGCGTCGTTGCCAAGCCACCATTCAACACGAATGTCGCATCAGGGAAGTCTTTAGTAAGTTGACGCGCATAGTCATAACGCAGCGGTGGAATCTCCCGGTTTTCTTTGGGTGATAAGCCTTTAAGCACCGCATTACGTGCATGCACCACAAACACACGCACACCAGCCTCATACAAAATACCGACGAAGTTCTGGGCAAAGCTATAGTCTTGTTCGTAATCTAATCCTAAACGATGCTTGACGGTGACTGGCACACTCACCACATCTTGCATCGCTTTCACACAGTCAGCCACCAAATTAGGCTCTGCCATCAAACACGCGCCAAACGCCCCTTTCTGCACACGCTCGGAAGGGCAACCACAGTTGAGGTTGATCTCGTCATAACCCCATTGCTCCCCTAGCTTAGCGCTATGGGCTAATGCAGCAGGCTCACTGCCGCCCAGTTGCAAGGCGACTGGGTGCTCACTCGCATCATAATCCAGCAAACGCGGCACATCACCGTACTGCAATGCGCCTGTGGTGATCATTTCGGTGTACAGCCTTGCACGCGGCGCCAACATTCTATGAAAGAAACGGCAATGCTTATCCGTTACATCAATCATAGGGGCTACGCAAAGCGTCCAATCTGCTTTGTTCGTAGACGCCGTATTGGCTATAACGTTTGAAAGTCCTGACACACACTCACCTGCTAAAAATGGGGCAAAAACAGCATTTTACGCCAGAACACGCAGGCATTTTTCTCTTTGCCCTGCGATAGCGACGGCTAAGCGCTAATAAATGTAGGTAACTCGCGCTTAGGCTATTCACTACAAGCCCTCAAACAGGTTAAAGTAAAGGGTTAAGTCTTGCGCCATACCATCGCGCTATCCCAACTTTTTTGCATTATTCATACTATGGCTGTTTTTACTACTGTTTCTGAAAGTGACGCTCAGCAGTTGCTTAGCTCATACGACTTAGGCGACTTGGTCAATCTGCGCGGTATTTCAGCAGGCATAGAAAACACCAACTATTTTCTGACCACGACTCGTGACGAGTATGTGCTCACTCTGTTTGAAGTGCTAACTGCTGAACAGTTACCTTTTTACATTGAGTTAATGCACCACTTGGCTGAGCGCAACATTCCTGTACCTAAGCCTCAGGCACTGAAAAATGGTAAGTTACTCACCAGCTTGAATGGCAAGCCTACCGCTATTGTTAGTCTGCTACCTGGTCGTTACGAACCTGACCCAAGCCCTGCGCACTGCACTCTGGCGGGTGACACCTTGGCTAAAGCACACTTGGCTGCTCAAGACTTCGAGATTTACCAACCAAACCTGCGCGGCTTGACGTGGTGGCAAAAAACAGTGCCTTCCATTTTGGAATTCTTGGATGACAGCCAACGCGAACTGTTGCTAACGGTGTTGTCCGAACAAGAAGCCTTTGCGCAAACCGACACCTACAAAAGTTTGCCATCTGGCCCAGCACACTGTGACTTGTTCCGCGATAACGTGCTATTTAGTGGCACACCAGAAGCCCCACAAATGGGTGGTTTCATCGACTTCTACTTTGCCGGCTGCGATACATGGCTGTTTGACGTAGCAGTTAGCGTTAACGACTGGTGTATCAACCGCGAAGATGGTAGTTTTGACGATGCGAAACTGCAGGCTTGGTTGCAAGCCTACAATGCGGTTCGCCCCTTCACTGATGCTGAAAAAAAAGCGTGGCCGTACATGCTGCAAGCGGCTGCCCTGCGCTTCTGGATTTCCCGCCTGTATGATTACTTCCGTCCACGCGAAGCCGAAACCCTTAAACCGCATGATCCCCGTCATTTTGAACGCGTGCTGCGTAATCGTCGTGACACCAGCACTCCTCAACTCGTAGATTAAGAGACATTGTATGCAAGCTGTTTCCCTGCC
>SRSN01000104.1 GCA_004791645.1 Alcaligenaceae bacterium 429 | reverse complement strand
GGCTCCTGCATTGACTTGTAGCCAGTCAGTAGGGCGCCAATCGAAGTTAAAGCCAAAATTCCATTGTTGGCGCGTCCCCGATCGTGGCCCCATGTGATTAATTCCCCAGGTGAGCTCAGTTAAATGCTTCAGATCTTCTGAGGCATCGCGCTGTTTCAACTTTTCTCTGGTGAAATCTGCCGACACACTCAAATCCAAGGTGGGATGTAAGGTCATGGCATTGCTAAGGTTAAAGCCAGTACGGCGGTGGTCGGTAATTTGTAAGGCGCGCGCAGTGATGTTGTAACGGCCATCTTCGTTAGGGGCTTTATCTGGTGGCGTGTTAGGTATATTGGCGCACGCAGGCATATCTCTACCGTTTATATGGCAGTCGGTATAGTTATCCCAGTCGTTATCTCGGCCATTCCAACCGTCTCCTTGGATGCCAAAGATCACATCACCATTTTGGTGGCGGGCGCTATCACTTTGGGTGAGCCAGACACCTGCTTTGATATTAATGTAGGGGTTGCCCTCAGGGTTCCACGCGTAATTTAGGTTCCAGGTGTCTTGCTTAACCCGGCTATAAGGGTTTTCATTTTGTGCGATGGTTTTCTCGCCGTAACCATCTAAAGCATGCACGGCCCAAACTACATTCCACGGGACGTTTTCTCCAAATTTGTGATTACTGCGCATATAGCCCATGTCTATAGTTTGATCATGAGGCAGGCGCAGCGTGCCTTTGAGCAGCGTGGTTTCTAGTTCGCTAGATGTGTTTAATATCTCATCACCCGGCTGGTAGTATTTTGCAATGTAGCTCACCCTAGGGAAGGTGTAAGAGGGGTGATTATCTTGCTTCGCTTGTTCTTGCCAACTGTCGTGCTCGTATTTGTCGCTATTGTTTTTACCACTAAAGTAATTGCCACGGGTTCTGTAACTGTAAGCGGCCAGTACGTCTAGGTGCTCACTTTTATTGGCAATGGCAAGGCGGTAAGAATGATCTTCCAGATTGAATTTTTTGCCACCATTGCCCGTCTTAGGCTCACGTGCTTGTGATATGTAATCGGGCAAAACGACACCACCTGAGCCGCCTCTGTCCCATACAGCACCCGGTATATCCCTATAGTCTTTACCAAAAAGACCAAAAGAGCGCTCATTGGGTTTGGTGGAGTTCGTGGCTGTCTCTGCTTTCAGTTCAATCCCAAAACTCTCGCCATGTTTGATGATATCGTCCACCTGCAGTGTGCGGATTTGTACCGTACCCCCCATACCAACGGGGCCCGTGCTACCGGACACGCCTTTTTCCACCAAAATACTGCTGATCATATTGGGATCAACATAGTTGCGGTTGGCCACGCCTGCTGGCCCTAACCAGACAGAGGTGGCTTGTTCTGTTCCATCTACCGTTAAGGGAATACGGCCTTCACCTTGGATACCGCGGATGTTCGGGTCTAACGCACCGCTATTGCGCGAATCACCTGCATAGACACCGTTTAAACCTTTGAATAAATCGCCCGCTGAGCTACCTTTGTACAGTTCTATTTCGTCTTTACCTGCATACACATTAGAGATGTCTTTGGCGTATACATCCGATTTTCCTACCTCATCAGGCGTTTCCTGATTGCCTTTAACCGTAATGGTTTGCAGTTTTGATGTACGGTCTGTACTGCTAGATGCGCTACCTGGAATCCCTACTGGTTGTGCCTGCACATGCCCAGCATAAAATGCCAAAATCATGGCGTATACCAGCGGTTTAAGCGTGTGTTTTTTTTCTAATGGTGATGAAACGGCGTACATAAAACGAACCCCAGCCCCGTGTGTTAAACAAAAATCCCCGTGCGCCTAGAGGGCGCTTTTTGATGTGGTGACCAGGCAAGTTGAGGGCTATACCCATCGATGCTGCTTGGCACCGGGATATTATGCTTATCAATAAGAATAGTTATCACTTAGATTTGTATGCGTGACGGAGCAATTTCTATGCTGCGGCATAACGAGGGTGTCAATGCGGGGTGACACGCTACGACTTTAGATGCGCGAGCAGTGTGGATGAGGGATGTTGGTCACGCGTAGTCGTCTAGATAAAGGTGCTGTTATAGGCGTTTATTGCCAAAAATAGATTTAGGAGATCGACCAAAATACCGAGTGAATGCAACGGAGAAGTTGTTGGGGTATTTGTAGCCCACTTGCCAAGCCGTTTGAGCAACCTGTAGGCCCGATTCCAGTAGGGTATAGGCTTTGCGCATACGTAGTTCGAGTAGCAAGCCTATGGGCGTGTTGTCATACAAATAACGAAAACCCTCTTTGAGTTTGTGCTCGTTGATCCCCACGGTTGTGGCTAAGTATTCGACGGTAATGGCTTGGTCCAACTGCGAACTGAGCAGGTCGCGTGCGCGTTCTACTCGTTGTATGTCTTCTACCGAGAGTGGTGCTGCGGGTTGGGGAGTAGTGGGGGTAAGACGATTGAATTGCTCAGCGAGTAAGCTGAGAGCATGAATATGCAGATTCAGTTTTTGTGTATGCAGTGGTTGGTCGTGATTGCTAGGCTGCATATAGCGAGTCAACGCAGCGGCATGTGCCATCGTGGCTTGGCTGCTGCTGTGGAAAGAGAGCCTATGTAGGCCGGCACAATCCAAGAGCTGAGTCGCTCGTTCTGAGCCCACATATTTATGTAGTGCTGATTCACTGATGATTAAACGTAGCTGCGATACAGACTGATCTTCTTGATAGTGGCGCTCACCGCGTAGTGAGTGAAAGGCTGTCACCGTGGTGTGACCGGCTTTGAACAGTAGGTCGGGGGTGCGTTCTCCCTGATAAGCGGACTCCCCTTGTAAGCCTACGGTAATGACCATGACACGGCCTGCATGCGGGCCTTGGCTTTCTTCTACCAGAGAAAAGCTAGGGTGGTAGTGCAGTCGTCCCAATGAAAAACCGGGTTCTAGCTCTACTGAGTCAGCGTAACAATGGCCTAACTCATCAGGCAGTTGCAGCCGTACTCTGCCATCCTGAAGTACATGCCTAGATCTGGGCTCCTCAGTGGTTAAACGATAGCCCTGTTTACGCGTACTCATGATTTCCCCTAGTCATAACGTCTCGCATATGAATCTCTACGTTTTGCATAGATCTTAATGTGAATTATTCTCATTTAGTGTATATCATTTCTCTCTGATGTAGCGATAGCGATTGAAAAGTAACGAGTAGAGGTAAGAAATGATGTCGTACCACGCAACAGAACCAGCCGTTTCTATAGAGTCATTGGGTAAACCACATGCCTTACAGCCCTGTTGGGATATGCAATTGGCAGGATTGAGTGCTGATGCCTTGCAACTGGCATTGCAGCACGGTGTATTTACACAGCTAGATCAATGGCTGTCAGCAGCAGAGTTGGCCCTGCGATTGGGGTTCGATGCCACCAATACGGATTATTTCCTGGAGCTATTGAGTGGTTTAGGGCTGGTGGAGTGTCAAGGTGGCACTGTCAGGCTATACCGGAATACCTCTGACAGTAGACGTTATCTCAATGCTGCATCACCGTTGTATTGCGGGGATGCTTTGTTATTTAGACACACGATTTTGCGACGTGTGGGTACACAGCTAGAGGGCTTGCTCACAACAGGAGTCGTGGATGTGCCCGAGCCAGAACGAGTACAAAAAGGGTGGGCAGAGGCCGCACGCCTACAAATTGCACAAGAACAACTCGCCGTGACCACAGAGGTGGCGTGTGAGTTAGTGGCAGGCTTGCCGGAGTATGAGAAAGCGCAACGCTTATTGGATTTGGGCGGTGGCCCTGGTTTGGTTGCCATTGCTTTAGCGCAGCAGCAACCCGAGTTGCAGGCCGTGGTATTTGAATATCCCGAAGCAGCAGAGGTGGCGCAGCAACGCATTGTGGCTGCAGGCCTAGAGCGCCGCGTACACACTATGGCGGGTGATTTACTCACGGATGGGTTTGGGGCGGATTACGACATTATCTGGTGTTCGTCGGTTTTGCATTTTGTGCCAGATATAGAGACGGTACTACAGCGCTTGTATCAGGCTTTACGTTCTGGTGGTGTGCTGGTGTGTTGCCATGCCGAAGTGCCTGCAGAAGCGCATAAGGCTACCGCTGTATTGCATTACTACTTGCATATGCGTATGCAAGGCCGACAGGTTTGGCCAGAGGGGCAATTAGCTCAGAAGTTGCAACAGGTGGGATTTACACAAATACAGCAGTACGACGCCGTGCGCTTTCCTGTCGCACCGGTAGCGGCTGTGATTGCACGTAAGGAATGAGGGTAGGAACAATGACAGCGTGGAGAATGTGGGGCGCACAGCTACTGTTTGGTTGGATGAATTTGGTATTGGCTGTACCCAGTATTTATTTACTGTTGGGCATGCCATTAGTGATGCGTCAGCATGGTTGGTCTGGCACTGAAATAGGGTTGTTCCAGTTGGCCGCATTGCCAGCTATTTTTAAGTTGTTGCTGGCTATGCCTGTGCAGCGAGTACGACTAGGTACTGCACATTTTGTGAATTGGCTATGGGTGATGGCCGTCTTGCTGTTGGTGTTGTACGTGGGTATAGGCAAGGCCAACCTGATTAATGACCGTGTGTCCCTGTTCGCATTAACCTTTGGCATCAGTATTGTGGCGACTTGGATGGATATTCCATTGAATGCGTTGGCGGTTCAGTACTTACCTCGCGCTGAACAGTTACGAGCAGGCAGCATACGGTCGGCAGCCTTGTTTTTGGGCGCTATCATCGGGGCGGGTGTGATGGTGCTGGTACAGGCTAAGTGGGGGTGGCAAGCACCGTTTGTCATGATGGGTGTGGCGCTGCTACTAGGGTGCATACCCTTTGCATTTTTACGCTCCAAAGCCGGATTGCAGAGCGAGGCAACGACACACGCACCTACAGGCTTCGTGGCTGACTGGGCCAGCTTTTTTGGGCAAGAGGGTGCTAAACAATGGACTAGCCTACTCCTGACTAGCTTTCCATTTATCGGCGCAGTGTGGTTTTACTTAAAACCCTTGATGCTGGATCAAAACATGCCTTTAGAAGATGTAGCGTGGACTGTAGGGATAGCAGGTGGTGTCACCGGAGCCGTATTTAGCTTGTTAGGAGGGCGTCTGGCCTCGTTCTTGGGAGCCGCACGCGCCATTCCTATTTATCTGTTGGCCGCGTTGTTGTCATTATCACTGTTGACGGTAGCCGTATGGGCAGAGTGGGGGACTACATGGCTAGTGGTGATTGCGCTGAGTATTGCTGCCAGTATGGGGGCGGTGTCAGCATTGTTATTTGGGCTAACGATGTTTTTCACACGTCGTCAACGCAATGCCTCTGACTATGGCTTGCAATCAACCATTTTTACCCTTGCACGCATGGCGGTCCCTATTCTGGCCGGTGTGATCTTAGATCACTTTGGTCACGTAACTATGCTGAGTGTCTTAACACTAGGCGTACTGTTTGCATTCCTGTTGTCATGCAGAGTGCGCCATAGTGTGGGTGTCAGTACAGAAGCTTTGCTGCGTAACCAGTAATGCGCTAGCCGTTATGCTTCCATCGCCGCAATATTCACCGCCAAATAGCTAGCCTCAGGCCATTTGGCGAAATGCGCTTTGGCGTATTCCAAGGGGCTGAGTTTGGTTTTATCTAACCTGACTACTGTGGCGCGTTCTGGCGCTTTAGAAAAATCTATGCCGTGACGTTGTAGCAGTTGAATAAGCTCAACGCCATTTTCGTGCAGCGCAGCTAAGTGGTACGCCCCTTTTTCTAAGCCTTTTCGGGTGGCGTACATCTCGTCTAGATTGGCACCGTTTGCTATGAGCATATTGACGGCTGTAGGGGCATTTTTGATGATTCCCCAGCACAAAGCAGAGCTCAGATGCGCAGGCTCTACCGGAAATTGCAGCAGAAACTCAATGGCATCGCCATTATTCTGGCACGCCGCATCGTTTAGCAAACTGTAGTTGTCGCGTGAGGTTTGGGTGGCATCACAGCCTTGCTCTACCAAGTAGTTGGCAAAGTCTCTATCCCACGCATAGCACAGCAACTGGCTTAAGGCATTGCGGTTTTGGCAGCCTTTTTTATTGATGTCAGAACCTTGTTCTATCAAGAATTTGGCCATGTCCAGTTTGCCTGCGGCTATACATGTCAGCATGGCGTTATTGCGTAGGAAATTACCCAGTTCGATGTCTGCGCCGGCGGCAAGTAACAGGCGAACGGCCTCTTTGTTCTCATTCAGCGCCGCGGCATGTAATGGCGTGCCGGTTTCTTGTGTGCTCTTTTTGAGCTGCGCGGGTTTTACGTTGATCAATCGCTCGTTGATCAAGGCTAGGTCGTTGATGACGCAGGCATACAGCAATGAGTTGTCGTCTGTCATGTTATTTCACACTGCCTATATTTCTGTCAGCCTCAGCACCTTCTAGCATTAGCGTTGTTTCTTCTATGCGTAGAAAACGACCATCGCTATCTAGCTCACCAAACAAATACACCTCTTGCACCACGGTGGAACCATCGCGCTTAGTCACATAGACGCAGTGCCTATCAGCGTAACGATTGCCATCGTGTAATTCGTCTAGTACCTCAATACGTGCGGACTCTACCACTTCACGCAGTTTACGTATGTGCTGACTGAAAGCTGCATGATCATCCCAAACGCCATTGGTGCGTTGTCGGTAGTGTGGGCTGAAGTGACGATTGATCACGTCCTCTAGGGGCAAATGTTGTTGATTCAGTAGTTGGTCTAGCACGGTGTGTATGCTGACAGCGCTCATGATTTTTCCCTATGGATGCGGCAACGTAATGGTGTTGCTTTGTAGTATAAAGGGCGATGCTTGATTTACAGATGCGAGGGATGTCTACGAGTGCAGACGTCAGCCTTTTGAGTATGCATAGAAAATCAGGGGATGTAGCCCTAAAGTTTGGTCTATCTGTTATAGATAGTGGCTGTTGTACGGATGTAAAGAGACAATGAAAAAAAATTATGATTTAAAAGATTATCCCGTTCATACCGTAGAAAAATTGCGTTTCCGCGATACGGACTCGCAAGGGCATTTGAATAATGCGGTCTATGTCACGTTGATTGAGATGGGTAGGGTAGACATTTTGTTCGACCCAAAATATGGGTTGGACCATGAAAACAGTATGTTCATGTTGGCACATATCTCCGTGGATTATTTGGCAGAAATCAACTGGCCAGGTTCAGTGGTGATAGGCACCAAAGTCACCCACATAGGCAATAGCTCCTTCACGACTGAACAGGTGATTTTTTCAGGTGACGTATGTGCCGCTGTAGCGAAAACAGTGATTGTGTTGGCGGATAAACAAACACGTCAGAAAAAGCCATTAACGGATCAGGCCAAAGCAGCTTTGGCTTTACTGTACTAAGAACAAAAAATAACGTGGCGATGGCGAGCAGTCTGTCGTCGTTGGGAGTGGTGTCTGGCATAACGATAAGGGAGTACCAACAGCGTAGAGGCGCTGAGCGTTATGACCAAGTAGGTAAAAGAGGTGGGTGGAAGTGAAGCCGTTGAAAAAAGTGCTAGGGGTGGGGGTGTTGTGTGTGGGTGGCAATGTACAGGCCACAGCCGTGGATTTTCCAGACTGTACGGTGATGGCATATAGCATCGGTGCACCGGTCACTAGCATGATAGAAATAGTGAATCCAGAGGCAACAGAGGGGTACTTTAATACGCCTCGTGGTGAAGGCAGGTTATGTATCTGGAAGCTGAATATGGCAGGAAAAGAGCTGATCACCGCGAAAGATTATGCTGCCAGCATAGGCTTGCTTACCGCTGAGATTAAGCGTGATCCCGCACTACCTAGCAAAGAAGATGCCATTGCAGCAGGTACTGCCCACGAGGTGATGGGTGAGCTATTTGATAATGCGTGGGTATGGTTTCCGCACGCGACATTCGACCCATCCGAAGTATTAGGCATGCATGCCCCCAAGCTAGTGGTAGGGGGGATTAGCATAGAAGTAAGCTCGACTTTTTTCCCAGATATATTGACTGACCTGGATGTGGCGTGGGCGATGGAAGCGAACAAGCGTTTATACCAACTCTATCTGCAGCAGTAGAGCGCTTATTTCTGCTCTACAGCAAGTAATTGGTCATAACGCACTCTTACTTCTTGTGTTTGGGATAAACTTGTCCCACTGAACAATGAGTGACGATATGACTGAAGAAATTTCTGCCAGCCAACACGCTAGGGAGCAGTTTATAGAGCGTAATGGCCTACAAGCTGAGGCCAGCGGTATGCCGCGTATTGCAGGCCGCTTAATAGGCATTTTTCTGTTGGATGGTGGCCCTATTAGCTTTGCTGAATTAGCCGAACGTTTGCAAGCTAGTAGGGCAAGTATCAGCACGAATACACGGTTGCTAGAACGCGTGGGTATCATAGAGCGTGTCTCTATACGTGGAAAGCGCCAAGATTTTTTTCAGTTGCAGAACAACCCGTTTGCATTGGCGGTAGAGCACAGCATACGCGAGTCGGTACGCTTTAACGGTTATGTAGATGAACTGCTAGAGCACGGCGATTTACCGCCAGAAGCCACAGCACGTGTGCAAGCAGCTAAAGACTTTCATATAGAAACGGTGAAAGCACTAGAAGAGTTAAAAACGAAGTTGGTGGAAACTGGCTGGTCTATGCCGGCTGCTTCCACCAAATCGTAATTTCAGCGTTCTGCAACGGCGCTGTTTGTGTATGGTGTGCCACTAAGTTGTGTGGCTTGAGCCTGCTGCGCCATGATCGTTTCCACGATCTGGCGAGCATCAGCACCTACTCCCATCGCCAACGCATAATGTTGACGCCAACTATCTTTAAGGTAGACGGCGGACAGAGCGTTACGGCCGCAAGCGTTGCTAAAGGGATAAGTTCTTTACAGCGCACGCCCTAAAATCTGTCCCGGCCAGCCCTCTACGTCAAAGGTAGAAAGGCGCTTGTAGCCACAGGATTCATAAAATCGTATTAAGGCGCCAGTGCCACCGCGATAGCAATCCACGCGCAGGTGTGTGAGCTTGGCGACACGGGCTTGGTCATCCGCAAAAGTCAGTAACCGTTTGCCTACGCCGCGTGCTTTGGCGTCGCGGGAGGCAATCAGTAGTCGCACGTAGAGTTCAGGTTCGGTGGCTACGGGCACGTAAGGCATAGCATCGCCCAACACCAAGGCTGCCAAGATAGTGCCGTTAGGGTCTTCAACTACCCAGGCGCCGGGCAGGGAACAGGCTTCGGTGACTCTGGCTTGTTGATGTGGTTGTGCTGACCACGGCTCTACGCCCCATTGCTGTTCATTGCCAATAGTCAGAAACCAGGCCACTACTTCATCAAAAATGGCTAATACGGCGGGAGCATCAGCCGCGCTGGCGCGGCGTATGATCAATTTACTCATAGTGTGTTGTTCGTTAATACTCTTTGACTAAGGTGAGCGAGGTGCGCACCGTATGAAAACCCAGTCGTTCATACAGCGCTACGGCGCCAGTAAGGCTTTGCGAGTCCACGCTTAATACGGCTACTTCCAGATTTTCAGCTTTGAAGGCATGCAGTGCATGCGCAATTAATGCACTGGCAAGGCCTCGCCCCCTGGCGGTAGAGGTCACGCCTACCACTTGTATGTGGCCAAAACGGCATCCGCGAGCGGGCCAATCTTCTTTGGGGACGGCGCAGATAATGGTGGCGACGACCGCCTCGCTGCCATCAGCAGTAGGTGCTTTAATCACGAACGATAAATCGGTGCGTGTAGGCCCTCGTTGGTTATCGCGCAACCATTCTTCTTGGCTGACAGGTTGCGATCCCCAGTGGTCTCGGAAGGCATCGTTATGTACACCACGTGCGGCTTCTTCGTTGCCTATGTAGCTCTCTATACGATAACCCACTGGTAAAGGACGAGTAGGTAGGGCGTGTGCAAGGCTGCGTTCTAACTCTAACCATGAGCGAATGCTTCTATAGCCGTGTGCTTCTACTAGCCTACAACTGGATCGAACGGAGTCCCAAGCGGCGACGGCGAGTAGGGCGGGGGCGTAGGCATCCAACTCGGCAAGAAACTGCTGTCCACGTTCTTCTTGCCACGCCAGCAAGGCCGAACCTATGCCTTCGCCACGCCTATCTGGGTGCACCATACCCTCTAAATCTACCCAGATAATGGTGTTGTGTGTAGGGCTACCAAACACCAAACCGTAAGCCACAGCACGCCCTTGTGCATCCAAGCCTATGGCAGAATCGTGCTCTAAGTTGATGCTGGGTTCTTCAAAAGTAAGGGTGTAGTCATTGGCACTGGTAGATTCCCAAGGGGAGTCCACGGTATTGCAGGCATGTGCCAGTTCTACCAGCAAGGGGATATCGGCGTGTTGCACACGACGCCACTGCAGTCCTGCAACATTTTCAGGTAATCGCACAATCGGTGATACGGACACACGGTGCTTCAGTGTGATGGATGTTGTCATTGTTGTTGATGTGGTTAGGGGGAGTCGCTGGGGGTGGGGATTTCCCAGTATCCAAATAGCGCTAATCCGGCCGCTTCTGCTAGCGCAATAGAAGCATGGTTGTCAGCTTGGCTGCGGTATTGCAGCTCGTAGTGCTGTGTCATAGCATAACGACCTACAGCACGCACCAACTTGGTGGCATATCCTTGACCGCGCACCGTAGCAAGGGTGAACACACCTAGGTCTACGATGTGTTCATTACCCCATGGGTAAATGCTAGCCGCACCGATGAGTGTGCCGCTTTGCTCCCAGACACCAAAGGCCGCCCAGTCGTCTATAGCCACTTGTGCCATGTCCAAATCGTCATCGCTAGTGTGATATTCCAACTCGGAAAATGACATGGCATCGTCTGCGGTCAGTTTGCGAATAGCGGGGCTGTCAGGCTCGCTAAGCCAGCGTTGACGAACCTCATCGGGGACGTAATCGGGGACGTAATACAGGTGGTCTGCGCCGTGCATCACGATGCCTAGCTCTGACAGCGCTACACGCAAGTGGCTTTCAGTGACTAGCCCACTGTCATCCAGTGCGCCCTTGTTTTGTAAGGCTTCCGCAATGCTGGGTAGCAGGGCGACGTGGGTGTGTGCATTGCTAAGTGTGTGAAGAATAGTGACGCCTTCGTCTTCATCCAACTGAGGATTAATGACAATACTGAGGTGTTCATCGCTATACACAGTGTGGCCCATGAAGGGCTCTTGCCAGTATTGATAAATGGCTTCGGCAAATCGTGTCATGGTGTCTTTTATAAAAACTTCAGGATCAGGCCACGGTGGTGGAGTGGCAACTGCTCATCTGCGAATGCCGGTTTGTTATGTGATGGCATAGTGGGCAAGGTGGAGGCAGTGAGCGCTGATCAGATATTCTGTATTCTAAAAATAGACCGTTCAGTCTAAACTGAACGAACTAACTATACAAGTGTTTTTTAATAGGGGTGTGTAGCAGTGGTAGCGGGAGGAACTACTGCGTTAAAAACCTAAGGAACCAAGCGGAGTCTGATCGCGTCATTTTTTGCCAACTATGGTCGATTTGAGAAATTTTCAAAGATGAGCGATGATTGATTTACTGCTCACCAAGCAGTGCATAAAAGCAGCAACGAAAAATCCACAAGTTTTTTCGAAGGCGAGAAAAATATGAGACAAACCCCCGCATTACGGTTGCATGTGCCCGAGCCCTCTGGCCGTCCAGGTCATGCTACTGACTTCTCTTATCTGCATTTACAACCTGCTGGTGCAGCAGCAAAACCCCCGTTAGATGTGTCCGCACGCGATACCGTCGATTTGGCGTATGGCTTGGTACGTGTGTTAGACGATGACGGTGCAGCGGTAGGCCCGTGGGCCACAGAGCTTGCGCCAGAGCTGCTGCGCAAAGGCATGCTAGCCATGATCAAAACGCGTGTGTTTGATGCGCGTATGGTGAATGCCCAGCGACAGAAGAAAA
>SRSN01000103.1 GCA_004791645.1 Alcaligenaceae bacterium 429 | reverse complement strand
ATACAGAACTCCGTCTTCACCAACAAATACGCTGAAGGCTACCCCGGCAAGCGCTACTACAGTGGCTGCGAGAATGTAGACGTCGCAGAAGCGCTTGCCATCGAACGCCTCAAACAACTGTTTGATTGCGACTACGTCAACGTACAACCACACGCTGGCGCACAAGCCAACGCTGCTGTATTTCTAGCCTTGGCTCAACCTGGCGACACCGTGATGGGCATGAACTTGGCACAGGGTGGTCACCTGACCCACGGCAACCCCTCTAACTTTTCAGGGCGCCACTACAAAATTGTGCCTTATGGCCTAGATCCAAAAACAGGCCTCATTGACTACGACGACATGGAGCGTATTGCAGTAGAGACCCGCCCCCGCATGTTGATTGGTGGTTTCTCGGCCTATTCCCGCTACAAAGACTGGGCTCGTATGCGCGAAATTGCTGACAAAGTAGGCGCAATATTCTGGGTAGACATGGCTCACGTCGCGGGCTTGGTCGCGGCAGGTGAATACCCGAATCCCATTCCCCACGCTCACGTTGTCACTAGCACCACCCACAAGACTTTACGCGGCCCTCGTGGTGGGATTATCTTAGCTAAAGGACAAAGCGAAGAGTTCTACAAAAAACTGGACTCAGCCGTCTTCCCTGGCATTCAAGGTGGCCCCTTGATGCACACCATCGCAGCCAAAGCCATTGCCTTCAAAGAGGCCTTACAGCCCGACTTCAAAGTCTATCAACGTCAAGTTGTCACCAACGCCCGCGCCATGGCCGCCGTGCTCATGAAACGTGGCTACCAAATCGTATCTGGTGGCACCGACAATCACTTGATGCTCATAGACTTGTCTAGCAAACCCTACACCGGTAAAGATGCCGATGCGGCGTTAAGCGATGCTTACATCACCACCAACAAAAACTCCGTCCCTAACGACCCACGCTCACCCTTTGTGACCTCTGGCGTACGTATAGGCACACCAGCAGTCACCACACGCGGCTTTGGTGTGGCGGAATGTGAAGAGTTGGCAGGCTGGCTGTGTGATGTGCTGGATGCACTAGAGAACGGTAATCTGGAACAGGTAACCGCACGGGTACAGAAGCAAATTGTGGAACTGTGCCGTAGATTCCCGGTGTATGGCCGCTAATGTATTAGAGGGGAGGAAACTCCCCTTTACTGCTCTACCCCACACTACGCTTAATATCCTGCGCCAATTTTTCGCATTGCTCAGGCGTGATATCAGAAATGGTAATGCGCAGGCCATTCACTGCATCGTCTACAGCAAGGCTTGCACCGTGCCTGACCAACCAGCCACGTCGTGCCAAGGCTAAGGCAATAGACTGATCATCCACCTGCAAAGGTATCCACAGATTCAGGCCATCGCCCTGCATCTGGCACGCTATACCGTGCTGGTGTAACGCTTGCTCTAGCAACTGTCGGCGTTGGTGATAATCGTGTTTGGCCTTGGCTAACAATTCGTTAGTCTGTGGCTGCGTGACGATAGCAGCTACGATGTCTTGCAATAAGTGGCTGACCCAACTAGTGCCCGAGGTTAAACGCAACCCTAACGCTTTAGAGGTAGCGCTATCACTCGCCACCGCGGCCACGCGCATATCAGGCCCCAGTGCTTTGGAAAATGATCTGACTAATGCCCAGCGTATGGCATCGTTAGGGATCACCGAGTAATAGGTTGCGTTAGACAGCAGCGCAAAGTGGTCATCCACAATAATCAGCACGTTAGGATACTTAGCCAATACTTTGGACAAAGCTTGTGCGCGTTGTTGGCTAAGGCTACACCCAGTAGGATTATGCGCACGCGGGGTGATGATGACGGCTCTAGCGCCTTTGCTCAGTACCGCCTCTAGCTCATCCGCCAACATGCCTTCGCTGTCTACACTCACGCCGGCCGCTTGAAAACCAAGTGCCCCCAACGTATGAATGCTGCTTAAGAAACACGGGTTTTCTACAGCTACTTTGTCACCCGCCACCAAGTAGGCACTAAGCAACCGCTCTATGCCATCCACGGCACCGTGGGTTAAATCCACCTCAAAGTTAGGCGGGCAGTCTGGTGCCATCCACTGTTGTATGTAGGCTTTTAGCTCTGCATTTACCGTGGGCTCACCATAGAGTTTGGGTGTGTATGCCGTACGCTGCAAGGCCGCCGCCACATCTGGCAACCAGGCAACGTTAGGGTTGCCGCTAGCCAAGTCTGTCAGTGGTGAATCGGTCTGCGCCCCTTCTTGTTCACTAGGCTCATATTGGTTACGGATGATGGTGCCAAGGCGGCCATGCGTCGTGGCTATACCGGCAACAACCAAGCGCCTATAGGCAGACGCCACCGTATTTCTAGCTACCCCCAATTGCGCCGCTAAGTCGCGCACGGGGGGCAACGAGTCGCCTGAACGCAAGGTTTGGGATTGTGCCAAGGCACGTACACACTCGAAGATTTCCGCAGCTGTTTTGCCTTGTATCACTATGGTGTTCCAAAAGAAGGGGCAGGTCTGAATGGGCCAGAATAGCTATTGTCTGCTCTGGTAGTAATACAGAATTTTGCCATAGCCGTGCGGTGGATGCGACCTAAGCAGCGTCTACCTTATTTCGCTAGTGAACGAATGCAATCAGCGTTATGCGGATTTTTTAATGCACGTCGTACGTAATACTGGAAGGAAATGCTATTACGTTTGGGGCGCAACACCCAGTCGTGTGCCTCTTTACCTAAAGCTGGGTCTATGGCTTTAATTTCCCCGGCGCTACTGGCTAACAACTGCATACGAGCAGCGCGCTCAAAGGCTAATGCCAGCACACAGGCTTGTTCTACACTGGCTCCGGCCACCAATAAACCGTGGTGCGACAACATCAAGGCACGCTTATCACCCAGTGCCGTGGCAATCAGTTCGCCCTCTTCGTTGCCTACAGGCACCCCCGGCCATTTCGCCACAAACGCTACATCGTCATACAGCACACAGTTATCCATGTGCGAGATGAGTAACGGCTGCTCCAACATACCCAACGCCGCTGTATGTACCGCATGCGTATGGATAATGCACTGCACGTCTGGCCTAGCCCTATACACCCACGAATGAAATCGGTTAGCCGGGTTAGGAATGCCCTTGCCCTCGAGCACGTTTAAATCTTCATCCACCAACAACAAATTGTCTTCGGTGATCTCATCAAACCCCAACCCCAATTGTTGGGTATAGAACTCACCGGGCTTATTTGTTCTGCCTGTAATCTGCCCCGCCAGTCCAGAGTCATGCCCGTTATCAAACAGTATGCGACACGTTAGCGCCAACTTTTGTCGTAGCGAATATGGGCTATCTGCGAATTGGTGATCGATTTGAGTAGACGATTGCTCCACTAGCGTGGCTTTGTCTAATTGGAAAGTTGTGGGCTGGGTCATTGCGAGTCCTTAGAAAAACATTTCAAGACGATTACGGCAATTGACCTGCTGAAAGATGGAGGCGCGGGCTGGAATTAAACCAACCTACATGGATTTGCAGTCCACCGCATAGTCACTCTGCCACCGCGCCGTATTTTGTATTGGTACAAAATCAATTATGATCTAAGTCAAAATAATTAGCAAGCATTCTGCCGTGTGATTACTACACCGTTGCCACATTGCTGAACACTTGTTGTTGCCTTAGCCCTTTTTCTACAGGACACGCCATGCAGTTTCATTTCCCTATCGTCATCATTGACGAAGACTTTCGCTCCGAGAACACCTCTGGCCTAGGCATACGCGCGCTGGCACAAGCTATTCAATCTGAAGGCTTTGATGCGCTGGGTGTCACCAGCTACCACGACCTTAGCCAGTTCGCCCAACAACAAAGCCGTGCCAGCACCTTCATTTTGTCTATCGATGATGAAGAGTTCACCACTGACACGGAAACCTCACCTGCGCTACAAAACATCCGCACTTTTATCAGTGAAGTTAGACGTCGCAATGTGGACGTACCTATTTATGTGTACGGCGAAACCAAAACGGCACGTCACATGCCCAACGACATTTTGCGTGAGCTACAGGGCGTAATTCACATGTTTGAAGACACCCCAGAATTTGTCGCCCGCCATCTGATACGTGAAGCAAAGAACTACCTAAACGGCATCAAACCACCGTTTTTGAAGGCCTTACTGGATTACGCAGAGGACGGATCCTACTCGTGGCACTGCCCCGGGCATTCTGGTGGCGTCGCCTTTTTGAAAAGCCCTGTAGGCCAAGTGTTTCACCAATTCTTTGGCGAAAACATGCTGCGCGCTGACGTCTGCAACGCCGTAGAAGAGCTAGGGCAACTGCTGGATCACAATGGCGCCATTGGGGCCAGCGAACGCAATGCCGCACGTATTTTTAACGCCGACCACTGCTTTTTCGTGACTAACGGCACCAGTACCAGCAACAAAATTGTGTGGCAACACGTAGTCGCCCCCGGCGATGTGGTTGTTGTCGATAGAAACTGCCATAAATCGTTGCTGCACAGCATTGTGCTAACTGGGGCTATTCCGGTGTTTTTACGCCCTACTCGCAACCATCTAGGCTTGATTGGCCCCATAGCACGAGAAGAGTTTTCACCTGAAACCATCAAAGCCAAAATCGCTGCACACCCACTGTTAGCCGACGTAGACCCTGACAGCATCAAACCTCGTATTTTGGTGCTCACGCAATCTACCTACGATGGCATTTTGTACGACACCGAGGTCATTAAATCTGCTCTAGATGGCTACGTAGAAGCGCTGCATTTTGATGAAGCATGGATTCCCCACGCTGCGTTTCACCCTTTTTATGGCAGCTACCATGCCATGGGTAAAAAGCGCCCACGCCCTCAGCACTCGTTGGTATACTCCACACAGTCCACCCACAAACTGTTGGCAGGACTAAGCCAAGCCAGCCATATCTTGGTGCAAGATTCTGGCACGCCACAATTCGATAAACACTTGTTTAACGAAGCCTACTTAATGCACACCTCTACCTCGCCGCAATACGCGATTATTGCTAGCTGCGACGTGGCCGCTGCAATGATGGAGCCACCCGGTGGGCAAACCTTAGTAGAAGAAAGCATTGTGGAAGCACTGGATTTTCGCCGTGCCATGCGTCAAGTAGGCGAGCAGTTTACTGACGACGACTGGTGGTTCACCGTGTGGGGGCCAGACAAACTCGATGAAGAAGGCATAGGCGCTACCGCAGATTGGAAGCTTTATGGCAGCGGAGCAGAAGCCACTTGGCACGGTTTTGGTGCACTGGCAGATGGTTTCAACATGCTAGACCCCATCAAAGCCACTATTGTCACCCCTGGTTTAAATCTAGATGGCCGTTTCGACGCCACCGGCATACCCGCCCCCATCGTGACCAAATTCTTGGCCGAGCATGGCGTGATCATTGAAAAAACTGGCTTATACAGTTTCTTCATTATGTTCACCATAGGCATCACCAAAGGTCGCTGGAACTCGTTAGTCACTGCCTTGCAGCAGTTTAAAGACGACTATGAGCGCAACGTGCCGGTATGGCGAATTTTGCCTAGCTTCTGCAAAAAGTACCCACGCTATGAAGAAATGGGCCTGCGCGATTTATGCGAACACGTACATTCCATTTACGCGACGCACAATATTGCACGCTTGACTACCGAGATGTACTTGGAAGAAGCCGTGCCTGTCATGAAACCTAGCGATGCCTATGCGCATATTGCCACCCATCGCACGGAGCGCGTAGAAATAGACCAGCTAGAGGGCCGTATCACCACCAGCTTAATTACGCCCTACCCGCCCGGCATTCCCTTGCTTATCCCTGGTGAGCGCTTTACTCGCAACATCGTGGAATACTTAAAATTCTCGCGCGAACTGAATCGTTTAGCCCCTGGTTTTGGTACCGACATTCATGGCTTTGTAGAACTCAAAGATGCGGAAGGTAATCCACGCTATTACGTGGACTGCGTCGCCTAAGCCTCTTATCTACGCCCTACTTCAGATTCTCTATTCACAAAAAAATACCGCAGCGTTACTGCGGTATTTTTCTTCCAGCCAACTGTGATTACGCGTCTTTACGTAGCTTCACAGCGGGGAAATCCACGGGCACATCAAACACCACGTTGATATAGTTCGTGAACAAATTCAGTGCTACATGCGCCAGTATTTCTACAATTTGTTCGTCACTAAACCCTGCATCACGCACTGCTTTGACATCCGCATCCGTCACTTGACCTCTGTCATCCACAACTTTCAACACAAAGCCTAAGGCCACAGCCGTTTTAGGCACAGCCGATTCACCTGCTTGGGCAGCGGCCAACTCGGCATCTGACGCACCCGCTTTACGCCCCAGCATCGTGTGTGCCGCCAAGCAGTATTCGCAAGCATTACGATCCGCCACAGCCACGGCAATCAGCTCACCAAGTTTGGGATCAATGGTCCCGTTACTCAACGCACCAAACGATCCCCACATACTTTGCAGGGCCGCCGTGGAATTTGCTACGGCCTTAAACATGGCAGGTGTTGCACCAAATGCACCATGAATCTGTTTCAACAACAGTTGACGATCACCAATGGCAGTGCTGGGTTCAATAAGAGGAACTCTAGACATGTTGGAACTCCTTAACGTGGGAACAAAACTGACGCAGACATTGCGTGCAGTCACAACAAATACAGCTTAGGCATCCTGCTGACCCAGCAGATGCTCTAACACTTTCACTAAATACGTCGCTTGCTGGTCCGTACCGATGGAAATGCGCAAATATTGAGCCACCCGCTCTTGGCGGAAATGGCGCACGAGAATTCTGGCCTCACGCAATCTGGATGCCAGTTGTGCCGCGTTATGCTGCGGGTGACGCACAAATAAAAAGTTAGCCTTGGAAGGCAGCACCTCAAAACCTAAACCAGCCAAACCTTGTGCCAACCTCTCTCGCGTCGCCATCACCGCCTGACGCGTTTGCTCAAAATAAGCCTTGTCATCAAACGCCGCGACCGCCCCGGCTTGCGCCAAACAGCCCAACGGAAACGAGTTAAAACTATTTTTGACTCTGTTGAGTGCACTGATCAGCGCTGGCTGACCAATGGCAAACCCAACACGTAACCCGGCCAGTGAGCGCGACTTAGACAGCGTTTGTACAATCAATAGATTGGGGTACTGCTGCACCAGCGACACCGCCGATTGCCCACCAAAATCCACATAAGCCTCATCCACCAACACCACACGCTGCGGATTCAACGCCAACAAATCGCGCACGGTATCCAACGACAAGCTTTCCCCAGTGGGCGCGTTAGGGTTAGACACCACTATTCCCGCAATGGGTGTATTGGCCTGCGCGGCCGCCGAAAAAGCCGCCACATCAATACATAAATTCGTGTCCAGAGGCACCAGTTCGGCCTCTATACCAAACAAACGGCAGTACACACTGTAGAAGTTGTAGGTCACATCGGGAAACAATAACTTCGCGTGATCGTGCTGAAAAAAAGCACAGAAAGCATGTGCGAGCACTTCGTCCGATCCATTCCCCACAAACACCTGTTCACGTGGCACCCCGTGATAGGCCGCAATGGTGTCGCACAACTGATCCGACTCAGGGTCTGGATACAGCTTCAAGCTTTTGGCGGCTACCTCTGCAATGGCATCAATCACCTGCGGTGATGGCGGGTAGGGATTTTCATTGGTGTTGAGCTTCACCAATCCGCCCACCTTTGGCTGCTCACCTGGCTGGTAGGGTTGCAGATTTTGTATGCGCGGGCTCATAAAGGATTCGTTCACGACAGTCATGCTATGCACTTCCATTTAATATGTCTTGCGACAATATAAATTATGTATTGGTACAATAAACACAATACCACAATGTTTAGGTAATCATGACTATCACGACTTTCCTACAACACCTGAGCCCGCTGCGTCTACTCACACGCTGCGCCGGCGTCGTGGCACAAAGCCGCTACTCGGTTATTGCACAGCCGTTAATACGCGGCTTCATTCGTCAACACGACATAGACCTAAGCGAAGCAGTACGCTGCCATCCTAGTGACTATGAAAGTTTTAATGATTTTTTCACTAGAAGTTTGCTACCTAGTGCTCGCCCTATTGCCGACACTGAATGGGTCAGCCCGGCAGACGGTGTCATTAGTCAGCGAGGAGAAATTGCCGCTGGGCAACTGATTCAAGCCAAACAACAGGCCTACAGTATCAACGGGTTGTTAGGCGACCCCGCTTTGGCCCACTATTTGGAAGGTGGGTGCTTTACGACGGTGTACTTAAGCCCACGCGACTACCACCGTGTACACATGCCATGCGCAGGCCGTTTGCTGGGTATGCGTTACATACCGGGAAAACTCTTTTCCGTCAGGCCGGATATCGTGAACGCCATGGATGGGCTGCTTGCACGTAATGAGAGGTTGGTGTGCTGGTTTCATCATCCCCACTGCGGAATCTTTGCCATGGTGCTGGTAGGCGCAGCCATTGTTGGCAGTATCCATACCGTGTGGCATGGTGCCGTTAACGCCTCTGACCGTCGATCCATACAAGAATGGCGCTATGCAGAACAGAACCACGCGGTACGTTTTGTCAAAGGCGAAGAGATGGGTCACTTCCAGCTAGGTTCTACCGTTATTGTGTTGCTGCCCCAAACGGCGGTGACATGGCATCCAGAATGGTGTGTTGAAAGCACCGTCAAACAAGGCCAGGCAATGATTGCCAACCCGCCCCCATTGCCTTATACAAGACAATCGCTACTTGAACTTCAGCAGGCTTACTCAACGCCAACGCACTCTTAGCTTAATGGGAAGAACGCTGCGCCAGTTCACACTCTGCCTTGGCTTGCCGTCAGAGTAAAACACAGGATGTAGGAGGTTATAAGCGAGGCCAAATAAGCTTTTTCCCCGCCACACACAAACGCCCTCGGCATCAGCCGAAGGCGTTTTCGCACTGTGCTGCTCACTTACTCTTTGAATCGTTGGCAAGGCCCCCAGTACTGCATCAGCACGTAGTACACCACTCCTGCCGGTATCAAACTTGCATACCAAGATATCGTAGAGAAGTACAAGGCAATCACCGCACCCACAGCCGAAGCAATAAAGCCTGCGTAATTCACCCCTTTATAGGCCCCGTTTTCATCGTAGTATTTTTCCAGATTCAAACGACGTTTACGGATGATGTAATAGTCCACCACCATCACAGCAAATATAGGGCCCAAGAACGCTGAATACGTCTGTACAAAAACCTGCAAACCAGCAGCGGATTCATCTTTCACTAATTCCCACGGGAACGTTAAAAAGGCGGCTAAACCCACAATAACGGTGGCTGCTTTAAAGGGAATCTTAAAGACATCCATCAATACATACGTAGGTGGCACCACGTTATTCAAAACGTTAGTGGTCACTTGAGCAAAGGTAATGAAGAGCAGCGTCGCTATCAACAAGGGTTTGTTATCGACAGCGCTAGAAAAGACGGCAATAGGATCTGCATGACCTGTTGCGCCTGACACCATCAAACCAATTAGCCCCATGAATAATGTGCAAGGCAAGATAGACATGGCATATAACGTAGTCAGTGGCCCGCGTTTCATACCTGTTTGCAGCTCGCGAGAGTAATCACTAACGTTCAACATCATGGTGCTGTAAATACCCAGGAACAACATTGTTGCCCCCCAGAATTCTAGGCCCCATGTACCCTCAATACCCACTAGATTGGCATTGATTTCGTCACCGTATTTATTGATGACGCTAAAGAACATATAGACCAGTGACACCAAAATAAAGACGCTACCTATGTTTTCCAGCCACTTAATCCCTTGAAAACCTAAGGTAGACAAGGCGATCTGCAAGAATTGAAAGACCACAAACCAAAACACAATGCTTTCAAAACCAAACAGTGATGCCGACACGGCATTCAATGCTCCTGCACCAACCCAACTCTGAAAGCCGTACCACACGATAGCGGGTATAGCGCGCACCAGTCCCGGAAACTTTGTTCCGGAAAAACCGAATGCCCCACGGGCTTGCACCACAAACGGAATGCCGTATTTGTAGCCTGCTGCACCGTTCAGCGTTAAGGCAATCCCAATGATAAAACACCCAATGGCAATCGCTAACGTCGCTTGTAAAAGATTAAGTGTTCCTACAATGCTGGACCCCATAGCAAACGTCCCTATGGAGACACATCCCCCAAACCAAGCCAGCAAATACGACCACTTCCCCATGATTCGTACACCCTGCGGGGCTAGCGACTCTTCTCCTGCGGCTTTAGTTTGTACTTCTTGCTGCTGGGTCGTCTGCCCCGTTTTTTCTATTGATTGAGTCATGTCTCTCTCCTTTTTAATGGTCTTACGCCATGTCTATATCGCTCAAATATGCATACTTACCTGTAAACTTTTTACGTAATGGAAAATTCAAATCACCAAACTTGCTGGTGTGTACACCTAGACCTACTAATGCCTCAGCCAACTTAACTGCGGCAGTTACTCCTTCAATCACTGGCATTTGCACGGCCTCACTGATGCGATGCCGTAAATCCGCCATACCACCACACCCCAACACCACCGCGCCAATCCCATCTTCGGCCTTGGCCCGCAAACACTCTTCTACGATTAAGCGAAATGGGGCATCGCCTTCTTCCTCTAGCGCCAGCACAGGGATCTCGGCAGCACGCACTTTTCTACAGTGCTCTTTAAAGCCGTACTGCTCTAACAAATGCTCGGCAATGATTCCTGTACGACTTAAGGTAGTCACGATGGAAAAGCGTGTACTCACCATCGCAGCCACATGGAAAGCGGCTTCAGCAATACCAATAACGGGAGCGCGTGTCATTTCACGTGCCGCCAATAAGCCGGGATCACCAAAACACGCAATGATGTAAGCATCTACCCCCTCTTGTTCACCTTTGCGTATTTCTTCCAGCACCCCCACCGCCGCAATCGCCTCGTCGTAATGAGACTCTATGGACACTGGTCCATCGGCAGGATTCGTGGCTGAAATAATCGTGCCTGCACTGGCTACCTCCTTTCCCGCCTCCCCAATTTTGGAAGTCATGGGAGCTGTAGTGTTAGGGTTAATCAAACGAATATGCATGCTTACGTCCTTACAATAAGTGCTAAGAATCTCGCTGACCGACTCGGCTGAGAATAGCTTTCAAATCCAGACTGCCTGTATCGCTACGTTCCAGAATCACACTGCGCTCAATATCGCGTAAATGTGAATCCATCCATTGCTGAGCGGCTTCCATATCCTTCTCACGCAACAACTTCAAAATCTCTTTATGCTGACTAGGCGGACAACTGCATGACTGTGAGCCGCCAAAGGTAGCAATCACTAGCGATGTTCTGGCTACTAAATCCTCCAAAATATCGGCCACCACATCATTGCCGGACAATCGCGCTAACCGTATGTGGAATTGGCCCGATAGAAAAATAGATTGGCGCCTATTTTGACTCTGCACAGCTTGGTCTTCTTGATGAGCAATATCTTCGATCTCTTGCCAACTTTCTTCCGTGGCATTTTTTAGTACACACGGCAGCGCACCCACTTCAATCATGCGTCGCGCCGCAAACAGATCTCTGGCTTCTTTGATACTGGGCTGAGCCACTGAAGCACCGTGATGCATACGTATATCCACCAATTTGTCATGCGCTAACGACTGAAACACCTTGCGTATGCTGGTTCTACTCACCCCATAACTTTCAGCCAATACATCTTCTGGCAGCCTAGTACCTGGCTCTAGATGATGTTCAACAATGGCCTGATACAGGTGCTCGTAGATAGCCTCATCTTTGCTTTCACGTCGTTTCAAACTTGAAGGTTTGATCACTGACGACACCTTACGTTTGGCGTCACTCATAGCCGTCCTTTATATGCTTTCAGTTATATAGGTCATTCACACAACCACCTGTACAAACTGATATTTTCATGATTTCTATAACTGCTAGTTTATAGTTGTATACGATGTTGTATAC
>SRSN01000102.1 GCA_004791645.1 Alcaligenaceae bacterium 429 | reverse complement strand
GCGTAGTCGCCAGAAAGTCTATTTTCAACTCGTACAGAGGCAGGCGTTTTAGGGCGGCCAAGTTGGAATAACCAGTGCCAAAGTCATCGATAGCAAAACGAATCCCACGCTGCACTAGCCTATTCATCAAGGCGGTGGTTTGGTAGGGGTCTTGCATCAGCATACCTTCGGTAATTTCAAAGATCAGTCTATGGGCAGGGGCTTTGTGCGTATCCAACGTGCGTTCTATGCGTTGCAATAAGCTGGGGTCACGAAACTGTGATGGGCTGATATTTACCGAGACGGTGAAGTGGTGTGTGGGGTACGCCAACAGTAATGCACAAGCTTGTTCCAGTAGCCAGTCGCCCAATTTAGAGATCAACTGACTTTCTTCTGCCAAAGGAATAAAGCGCTCAGGTGTAATCCAGCCACGTTCAGGGTGATGCCACCGCAGCAGCAGCTCTACACCTACGGTTTCTTGTTGTGCATTGAATTGAGGCTGCACATAGGCTTTTAGCTGATCCGAGCCAATGGCGTAGCTGAGGTCACGGCCTATGCTGACGCGGTCTTCAGCTTCTTGCGTCATGGTGGGTTCGTAAAAGGTGACCTGATTTCTACCGTTATCTTTGGCGCGGTGCATGGCAACGTTAGCTTCACGCAATACGTCTTCCGTACCCATACTGTGAGCCGTCAGAAATGCCACCCCCATAGAGGCGCTGAGTAGGTAGGCTTGGCCATTAATAAAATACGGGGCTTCCAGCGCACGACGTATGCGGGCACTCACTTCTTCGGTAGTGCTGTAATAGGTCTCGGGGTCTGCCGAAAGTTGGGTGAGCACGACCACAAACTCATCACTGCCAATGCGGGCGACGGAGTCGTCTTGGCGCATCATACGCATCAAGCGTCGTGCCACTTTCTTCAGCAGCTCGTCACCTATATGGTGACCACGGGCATCATTGATGTGTTTGAAATTGTCTAAATCAATGAACAAAACAGCACTGGTTTGTTGATCTCTGCGGGCAGTAAGCAAGAGATTTTCCAACCGGTTCAACAGTAGGCGTCTATTCGGTAATTCTGTCAGCAGATCATAAAAAATCAGCTGATGATTAATATCACGTATGGCTTTGTACGCGGTAATATCCGTTGAAATGCTGCAGACAGCAGTAATATGCTCGTGCTTGTCTCGTAGCGGAAACTTCACCGACAAGAAGGTACTGATACGCTTATCGTGCGCATTAATAAACTGCTCTTCCATGCTCAGGTGATCGCCGTGTAGCAATACCTGTAGATCACTTTTACGGTTTTTAGTTTGTTCTTGCGCCGAAGCATAAATATCATCAAAGCGTTTACCTAGGGCTTGTGTCGCATTAATGTTAAAAAAGTCGCAGACTTTTTTATTCACATGCAGATATTGCAGGTTGGCGTCTTTGATGGTGATCAGAGCGTCGATGTTATCCAGAATACCTTTTAGCTGTAGATTGCTATTGGACTCGGCTTTGGCCCAGCGTAAGGTGCGGTGTTGTAGCAGCAGTAAAAACGTACTGAGCATAAAGAGAGCGCCTAAAACTAGGCAAGCTCCCCAGAACCAGACATGTGAGTGTGCAGCATCGTCTGCAGTGGCCCAGGATGCGCTACTAAAGCATAATAATACGCTGTAAAGTATGAGTTTAATGGTGGTAGGAATAGCGATCACCGTAAGCGCAGTAAAAGGGTAGAGATAATGTCTGAGTCGGATCTGGATAGTGAAACAGTAGAGGTAGTGGTAACGGGCAAGGTGCAAGGCGTAGGCTTTCGTGCCGCCACTGCGCGACATGCACATTTGCACAAGTTGACTGGCTGGGTTCGTAATGCTCCGGACGGTTCAGTGGAACTACTGTTACAAGGTGGGACGGACAAAATTGATAGGTTACTGTCATGGCTGTACCAAGGCCCGGAGCACGCGCGAGTAGAGCATGTACAGGTTATACGTTCATACGATGACAGACGATACCAGCATTTTCAAATACGATAAAGATCATGGTGCAACGATTTAGTAGCGGTTTTTTAAGGTTTGGACTCGCCATAATTCTGAGTGGCGCAGCAGCGATTTCGCAGGCCACACCACAGCCCACACCAGCGGCGGTGGTGAGCATAGGTGCGGGTGGCGTTGGGGGCGTATATTACGCTGTGGGCGGAGCCATGTGCAGGATGTTGAGCCGGGCCATACTCGAAATCCCATACATCTGCAAAGTGGACGCGACGGGCGGTTCGGTATTTAACATGAATGCCCTGAAAACTGGTGAGTTAGACTTTGCGATGGTGCAGTCAGATATTGCGAACCACGCGTATGTGGGTGATGCTCAGTTTGCGGCTGTTGGCCCCTATGAGCCATTGCGCGCCATGTTTTCACTGCACCCCGAGTCTGTCACCATTGTGGCGCGTAAAGAGCTAGAAGCGAAGGGCTTCGAAGACTTACAAGGTAAGCGCGTCAACATAGGTCACCCTGGGTCGGTAGCTCGTGCTGCGGTAGATCAATTGCTGGATGCCATGGGCACAGACTATGAGTTTTTTGCTAGAACCACCGAACTGCGTGCTGACGAACTGACTGAATCCTTATGTAGCGGCAGGATCGATGCTTTCATTCTGAGCGTGGGTCACCCTTCAGCTTCGGTGCAAGATCCGGCTGCGTTGTGTGGAGCGCAAGTGGTGCCACTGACAGGCGAGGTGGTAGACACATTAGTAGATACTTTCCCCTACTACGCCAAGGTAGATATTCCTGGCGGTATCTATACGGACAACCCCACGAACGTGCCCACATATGGTGTATTGTCGACGGTAGTCACACGAGCCGATGTAGACGAACAGCATGTCTATGACATGACCAAAGCGATCTTTGGTGGTTTGGATAACTTCAAACGCTTGCATCCCGCGTTAGAGTATTTGGATAAGCAACGTATGACTAAAGATGGTTTGTCCATGCCCGTGCATCCAGGCGCATTACGTTATTTCCGCGAACAGGGCTGGATGAAAAACTAAGTGATGCAGGACCTGAACACTACGCGCGACGCATCTCGACGTCGCGCACCTATTGCGCCCTTACCCACTAAAGAAGGCGTCTCGCCAAGTCGAGTGTGGTTACCTGAGGGGGAATGGCTCACCTTGGGTGAGTTTTTGCTGCAGCGTTTTGAGTACTTGGATCCCTACGCACTACAGCAGCGTATTGAGCGTGGCGATGTGGTGAACGATGCAGGCGAGCCGCAAGCGCTAGATATGCCTTATGTGCCGGGCCAATGGCTGTGGTACTACCGCGAGGTGGCAGATGAGGCGATTGTGCCTTTCGAGATGCCTATACTGTATGCAGATGATCGCTTAATCGCTGTCGATAAACCGCACTTTCTGGCGACTACGCCGTCTGGTAGCTATCTGAAAGAAACGGCTTTGGTGCGTTTGCGTGCACAGTTTAATAATCCTGATATTACGCCGCTACACCGTCTGGATAGGGATACGGCGGGGGTACTACTGTTTTGTGTACAGCCGCAGTATCGCGGGTTGTACCAAAGCTTATTTCAGAGTCGTGATGTACAGAAAGAGTACGAGGCTATCGCACCCGCAGGGCTAAAGCTCAGCTTGCCCAGTCATTATTGCAGCCATATAGAGGTCTTGAAAGGGGTGTTCCTAGTGCGTGAGCGTGATGACTTGGACGCAAACAGTGAGACCTACATAGAGGAACTGTCACGCTGGCAGATGGATGATGAGTCGTGGTGGTGCCATTACCGTTTGCAGCCTACTACGGGGCGTAAGCATCAATTGCGTATGCACATGAGTAGTCTGGGCAGCCCTATTTTGAACGACAGCTACTACCCGTACTGGGATCAATCCAGACCTATAGATGATTTCAGTTTGCCGTTGCAGTTATTGGCCCGTCGCATCGCGTTTGTAGACCCTGTGGATGGTGAGCACAGGGAATTTAGCAGCCAGCGACAGTTAGCAGCATTACCCAAGCGTTAAGCGTGTTTAACGCTTGGCAATGTGTAGCCAACGCTCGATGACATGCACAATGGCGAGCAGCGTGAAGTTGATGGCCAGATACAGCAAACCAGCAATCATGAAGGTTTCAATGATGGCGTAGCTTTGATTCATCAAGCGTTTGGCATGGCCGGTTAAATCCATCACGGCGATGGTGGACGCTAAGCTGGTGCCCTTGATAACCAGGATGATTTCATTGCTGTAAGCAGGCAGTGCTTGGCGTATGGCTAAAGGAAAGCTTACCCGACAGAAGCGTTTGAATGGGCGCATGCCTATGGCTTTGGCGGCTTCGATTTGACCATTAGGGATGGACTGAAAACCTCCCCTAAACACCTCACCAATATAGGCACCACTGTTTAGCGCAATCGCTAAGATGGCACAGCGAGTGCCATCACTGAATATCCACCATAGGGCAGGGGTGTGGCGGATAAAGCCCAGCGTGCCCAAACCGTAATAGAGAATAAACAGTTGCACCAACAAGGGTGTACCACGGAATACGGTGCTGTAGCCAAAGGCAAAACTCACGGCAAGCTTGTTACCCGACACGCGCATCAAGGCCAGTGCCATGCCAACTAACAGCGATAAAGCGATACCAAGCAACCCAATTTGCAGGGTGGTACCAAAGCCTTTCAGCAGATTGGTGACAGTGTAGTCAAACAGTTCCATGTCTATCATGCGACTGTCCTCATACCACGGCCAAAATGGCGCTCAGCCCAGACAAACATGCCTTGGCTTGCTGCGCCAATGAAGAAATACAGTACAGCGGCCATCAGGTATAACGCTAAGGGTTCCCGTGTGGCGGCTGCACCCAATACGGCGGCACGCATCAGCTCGATCAATCCCACTAGGGAGATCAGCGCAGTGTCTTTGAGAGCGGTTTGCCACACGTTGTTGGCACCCGGTAGGGCATACCAGAACATTTGCGGCAGAGTAATGCGAAATAGGCGTTTGCGGGCTGACATGCCTATGGCGCGTGCCGCTTCGAGTTGACCTTCGGGAATGGCTTGTAACGCCCCCCTAAAGACCTCGACGCTATAGGAGCCGGCAATTAAGCCTATGGCCAAAATACCTACTAACGCAGGGAACCACTTATTAACGGTTTCTTGCCAGTGTAGGAAAGCAGCCAAATCAGAAACGGCTTGAATACTACCAAAGAACAGCAGGTAGATAATCAGCAGCTCAGGAATACTGCGTACCACGGTGGTGTATAGGCTAATCAGCCAACTTAGCCACCGTGGCCCTCGAACTTTGATGCTGGCACCCGCTATGCCTATCACTGTACCCAACAACATGCCAAAAAAGGCAATGAATACAGTCATGATGGCACCGCGTACTAGCATAGTGCCCCAGCCTTCCTGCAAAATGCGCAGCATGGTGTCCAGCATGGTAATTCAGACCTACTTTTTGCAGACGTCGTAGTTAGCGATATCAATATCGAACCATTTTTCGCTTGCGGTCTTCATGGTGCCGTTATTGATCAGTTCGCACAATGCGGTGTCGACTTTAGCTTTCAGCTCTGCATTGTCAGGGTGAATACCCACTGCAATACCGTAGCCCAGTGTTTCAGGGTCGGAAGAGCCTTTGATCACGTATTCAGTCAGCGCGTACTCGTTGTTTTCCATTTTGTGCAGGAAACGAGACTGTGATGTCAGGTCAGCAAATGTGCCATCCAGACGACCAGCGTCCAAATCGATTTGCATCTGGTCCAGTGTTTCGTAGTTGCGCACAGTGGTGTTAGGAGCCACTTTGTTCAGGTATGCACCGTGTGTTGTGCCGCCTTGTACGCCAATGGTTTTACCGTCCAAGCCTTTGAAAATGCTTTCGCTGTCAGTGGCTTTGATCAGGTCACTGTTAGCTGGCAAAACGAAAATCGCGTCTTCTACAGCGTAAGGGATACTGAAGTTCACACGTTTTGCACGCTCAGGGGTGTAAGACATGCCCGAGATGATCAAGTCAAAACGGTTAGCATTCAGGGATGGAATCAAACTGTCGAAAGCTTGAACCACAAATTGGCAGTCATTACCCAACTGCGCGCAGAGGGCAGCGCCCACGTCTGCATCAAAACCCGTTACGGTACCGGTAGCATCAACCATGCTCCATGGTGGGTAACCACCTTCTGTACCAATTTTCATGGTGGCGGCGTTGACGCTGCCCAGACCCAAAAGGGCAAAGCTGGCACAAACGGCCGCTTTTTTCAGAATTTTCATGAGTGTAGTCTCCCTTGAAAGGCGCAGTGGGACGTCCACGGCGAAAAGGCATTGTAAAGGGTGAATGCCATCGCACCCACTGTTTAGTGCGATGGTGTTAGAAACTGACGTAAACGCTCGGATTTCGGGTTCTCAAACAGTTCCTCTGGCGGCGCGTATTCTTCAATACGACCGTTGTGCATAAAGATGACGTGGCCAGACACGTTGCGCGCAAATTGCATTTCGTGTGTGACCAGAATCATGGTGCGGCCTTCGCGGGCCAAGTCGTTGATGACGCGCAGCACTTCACCCACCATTTCTGGGTCTAGGGCCGAAGTGGGTTCATCAAACAGCATGACTTCAGGGTCCATTGCCAGCGCACGAGCAATGGCTACGCGTTGCTGTTGACCACCTGATAACTGAGCAGGGTAGGATGCTGCTTTATCGGCAAGGCCTACTTTGTCTAGCAGCTCCATGGCGTAGCGTTGTGCCTGCGCTTTGGGCATGCTTTTGACATGCACGGGGCCTTCTACCACGTTTTGCAGCACGGTACGGTGTGACCACAGATTGAAGTTTTGGAATACCATTCCCAAGCGGCGGCGTACTTGCTCCAGCAGTTTGGGGTCTGCACTCACCATGGTGCCGTTGCGCAAACGTTTGCTGCGCAATACGTCATTCCCAATGTGAATGTCGCCTTGATCTGGGACCACCAAATGGTTAATGCAACGTAGCAGCGTACTTTTTCCAGAACCCGATGCACCGATGATAGAAACCACTTCACCTTTTTGTGCAGTAAACGAAATTCCTTTCAGGACTTCATTGTCTTGAAAGGCTTTATGCACATCATGAACCTGTACGGCATAGGGGCTAGAAGGGGTACTCACGTGATAATCTCGGGCGGAAAATAAATGCCAAACAGATAATTATAAAGAGTCTGGGGCATTATTGCCGAAATTACGGTGCTTTCATGCTCAGATGCAGCGAAAGCACCGCTTTTGTAGTGGCTATTTAGGGATATAGACCACGTAATTCTTGGGCTTCCAAGATGCGTGAACAGGCCATAATGAATGAGGCTGTACGCAGATTGATGGCATGTTGACGTGCAATAGTTGAGATATCTTTGTAGGCATTGCGCATCATGCTTTCTAAGCGGCGATTAATCAGTTCTTCATCCCAAAAAAAGCTAGAGAAGTTCTGTACCCACTCAAAATAGCTCACAGTGACGCCACCCGCATTGGCCAGCACGTCAGGGATTACAAACACGCCATTCTGGGTGAGTATGTCATCAGCTTCAGGTGTTGTAGGACCGTTAGCACCTTCTACGACGATGCGTGTGCGAATAGAGGCTGCATTTTTAGCGGTGATTTGACCTTCCAGAGCGGCAGGAATCAAGATTTCGCTTTCTAGTGTCCAGAAGTCGTCGTTGGCTAAAGCTTCGCTACCGGGCGCATTGGCCACACCACCCGTACTACGTACATGTTCTAAAACGGCGGTGACATTCAAGCCAGCAGCGTTGTAGATAGTACCCGTGTGATCTTGTGCTGCAATCACTTTAGCACCGGCTTCGGTGAACAGTTTGGCGGCGGTACCACCCACGTTACCCATGCCTTGCACAGCAATACGTGCGCCTTCTAGACTGATACCCAGATCGCGTGCGGCTTCGGCAGCCACGGTGAATACCCCACGGCCTGTTGCATCGACGCGGCCTAAGCTGCCACCCAAGGCCAGCGGTTTACCTGTTACGACGCCAGTGCTGAGATGGCCAGTTTTTTGGGCGTACGTGTCCAGAATCCATGCCATGGTTTGGGCATTGGTGTTTACATCGGGGGCGGGAATGTCTTGGTTAGGGCCAAGAATGTCACTGATTTCGCTGGTGTAGCGGCGTGTGACACGTTCCAGTTCACGTTTGGAGTAGTTGCGTGGGTCGATGCGAATCCCACCTTTGGCACCACCAAACGGCACGTTAACGGCCGCACATTTCACGGACATCCATGCAGATAGCGCCATCACTTCAGACAAGGTAACGTCTTGGTGAAAGCGTATACCACCTTTGCCAGGGCCGCGTGCCATGTTGTGCTGTACACGATAGCCTTCGAAGTGAGCAATGGTGCCATTGTCCAGCTCGACAGGAATATCTACCGTTAGAATGCGTTTAGGGTGTTTTAGGGTGTCTACCCAGCGGGATAGTTTGCCTAGGTAGGGCGTGACACGCTCTACCTGTTCCAGATACACAGCCCAAGGGCCGGGGTTATCTGGCGGTAAGTAAGAAGGAAGTTGCGACATTACGGTGCTATAAATAGTGTTGTTGTAAAGATTGTGATCTGCCTCTTTGGGCAGTACTTCATTTTTACGCCATTTGTGGTGTGTCGCAACCCTGTGCAAGATACGTACACCCCAGACCTATGATTCAATAGTCATGGTCAGTCCTGTTATTTGATTACACATATTCTTGGTAAAGCACTATGCAGCAACGTCTTGCCGCCATTAGGCACAATATTGAGCAAGCTTGTCATAACGTTGGTCGTGATGCGTCTGAAGTGACGCTATTGCCGGTCAGCAAAACCTTTGATGACACTAAAGTACTAGAGGCAGCCGCGTTGGGCTTGCGTCGCTTTGGTGAAAATCGTTTGCCGGATATACGTCAACGCTGTGAAAACATGCCCGATCAGCCGTTTGAATGGGTAATGATTGGGCACGCGCAAAGTAACAAAGCCCGTGATGTGGCACGCTATGTCAGTGAATTGCAGTCGTTGGACAGAGAGTCTTTAGCTGAAGCGCTAGATAAGCGTTTGGAGCAAGAGGGGCGCACCTTGGATGTGCTGGTGCAACTTAAAACGGCTGCCGAAGCGAGCAAGACAGGGTTGGAGCCCGCAGAGTTGATCGCCTTTTTGCAGAAACTGAAAACAGACTATCCGTGTTTGCAGGTGAAAGGTCTGATGACCATGGCGACGCAAACCGATGATGAAGCGGAAGTGCGCCGTTGTTTTAGAGCCGCTAGATTGGCGCAACAGCAGGCCTTAGACGCAGGGTACGCCGTGCACAGACTGTCTATGGGCATGAGCCAAGACTACGTGCTGGCTATAGAGGAAGGCAGTACCGAGCTACGTATTGGATCGGCGTTATTCGGGCATCGTGACTACGCATAAATACCCGTTAGCCATAAACTAATACTTCCGCAATGACGCATAGGCTGCGGTACTATTTTGCTTGCACACCATTATGGTAAGAAAGGAGATCAGAGATGCGTTTAAAACATATTGTGGCAGCAGTAGCCACAGCAGTGGTGGGGATGTCAGCGGCACAGGCAGGAACACTGGATGTGGTGAAAGCACGCGGCTATGTAGCATGCGGTGTGACCACAGGTTTTGCCGGGTTTTCTGCTCCTAACGACAAGGGTGAGTGGGAAGGTCTAGACATCGATGTATGTCGTGCAGTGGCTGCAGCAACCTTGGGTGATGCGGAAAAATTCAAAGCAGTGCCATTGAATGCGCAACAGCGCTTTACAGCATTGCAGTCTGGTGAAATTGATGTGTTGGCGCGTAATACAACCGTGACACAACAACGCGATACGTCAGTAGGTGCGATCAGCGCTGGTATCAACTTCTATGACGGCCAAGGCTTCTTGGTGCCAGTGTCTTTAGGTGTAGAGAGCGCCAAAGATTTGAACGGTGCCACAGTATGTATGCAAACTGGTACGTCCAACGAAAACACCATGGCTGACTGGGCACGTGCTCACAACGTAGAGTACACCCCGGTGGTGTACGATCAGTTCAATGAAGTGGTTAACGCGTTCGTCTCTGGCCGTTGTGATGTGTTCACAACTGATGCATCTGGCTTAGCATCTATTCGTATTTCACGCACAGCTAACCCAGCAGAGTACGTGGTATTGCCAGAAATTATTTCCAAAGAGCCTCTGGGTCCTTTCGTACGTCAAGGCGACGATCCATGGCTGAACATTGTGAAATGGTCACTGCAAGCTATGCTGAATGCTGAAGAGCTGGGCCTAACTTCCGCAAACGTAGACGCACATTTGGACAGTAAAAACCCAAATATTCAACGTTTGTTGGGCGTGACAGCAGGTTCGGGTAAAAACTTGGGTCTGGACGAAGCGTGGGCATACAACATCATCAAACAAGTGGGTAACTACGGCGAAAGCTTTGACCGCACTGTAGGTGAAGGTAGCCCATTGCAGATCAAACGTGGTTTGAATGCGTTGTGGACGGACGGTGGTTTGATGTACGGCTTGCCAGTGCGCTAAGCCTTATGTCGGTAGGCCAGGGCGATGCGAGCAAAAGCAACTTGCACGTCCTGGTCGCTGCCTTGAAATGTGACGGGTCTGCCGCGTACAGGAAAGCAGATCAACCGTTTAGAGAACAACATAGGCACGAATTTGGCGTGTCGAATGTCTTGCCATGCAATGTGGCGTTTGAATAGCCAGCTTTGGCTAATTCCTTCTTCAGTGATGCGTGTCTGACCATGGTACATGTACCAGGCCATCACAATAATCCCCACATACGCCATCACAATTGCTGCGATGATCATAGGGCTAACGCCTTGGCCGTGTGGGCCCGATGCTGTCAGCACCAACCGTACTCCAATCCCGATAACAACTAAACACGCCAACCAAGCGATGGCTTTTGGCCAGGCTCTGCCTTGTATGGGTAATGGGCCCAGTTCAGCGAGTAAGGTAGCGGGAATAGAAGTGGTCATGAGGCTGCTCAGGCAAAAAGCTAAAAAGAGGTGGGTGGGTTAATCAGCGGTGATACGTTGGTAATGACCACTTTGCGACAGGGCAATATTACCTGCCAGCTCTAGTTCCAGTAAATGGGTGGCGAGCGTGGCCAAGTCCATACTGGTACGTTGTTGGATAGCTTCAGGGCTGATGGGATCAAAGCCCATTACATCCAAAATTTGCTGTTGTGCCGAGGGCAGAGCAGGAGTTGGCGTGCGAGGTCTAACCGGCATAGCGTATTGGGAAAGGCTGGGGTTCTTATGCGCGATTTCTTCTTGTATGTGTTCGGCAGATTCCACCAGCTTTGCTCCTTGGCGTATCAACTGGTGGCAGCCTCTGGCTAAGGGGGAATGTATAGAACCCGGGATAGCAAAGACTTCGCGGCCTAGTTCTAGTGCTTGTCTGGCAGTGATTAGTGAGCCGCTTTTTAAGGCTGCCTCTACCACCAACACGCCAGCAGCTAGCCCCGCCACAATGCGATTACGTTGAGGAAAATGGTAGGGAAGTGCACGCGTACCTAGTGGAAACTCACTGAGTAGCACGCCGTGTTGGGCAATACGATGCGCCAGATCACGGTTGCGTGCTGGGTAAATAATATCTAGCCCAGTGCCTAATACAGCGATGGTGCAGGCATGTGGGTTAGCGGCATCCAAGCTACCAGTGTGCGCAGCAGCATCAATGCCACTGGCCAACCCGCTGACGATACTCCAGCCCAGTTCAGTCAGATGTTTAGCAAAGGCATAGGCGTTTTCATTACCTGCTTGTGTGGCGCTGCGAGCCCCCACAATGGCCAAGCTAGGCACGTTCAACAGTTGCTTGTTGCCCTTGGCGTAAATCAATAGCGGTGGGTCATGACTTTCCAACAACGCTTGTGGGTAGTCTGGGTCGGCCAAGGTGATGATGTGATTAGGTGCGGTGGTAGACCATTCCAAGGCGTGTTGAATTTGATCTTCTATTTCAGCGCTGGCTGATGCTTTCAATTGTGCGGCCAGATTGCTGGGCAGTAGCTTGCTCAGCATACCTACTGGCTGACTGTAGATATCGGGAGGC
>SRSN01000101.1 GCA_004791645.1 Alcaligenaceae bacterium 429 | reverse complement strand
ATAAAATACCCGCCAAAGAGGCTATGGCCAAAACCAACCAACTTTTAATCAAACCAAACCCCTATTAATCATATATATCTTTGCATGAAATCCTACCGGCCTGTTTTAAAGAAAATTTCCATTAATATGATAAAACTCTCTCTTCAGTGATCTTGTTTTTCTCTCTCAGTAGAACTGCTATTCCACTCTATTACACCCCTTATTTCCCGTCTTCTTCGCTCTGCGCACTTAATACTTCCCACTGTATTATAAAGAAGTTGTCTACTATCAGAGATATTATTCTTTGGACACAAAAAAGCCTGCCTAGCAAAAACTAGGCAGGCTTTTCAAAACGTTACAATTGCAAGCTTATTTATACATCAGCGCCAATTGCTTTTAGGCCAGCTAATGCACATTGTGCATCAAGGTCCCCATTTGGGGCGCCGCCAACCCCTATACCCGCGACTAAGGCATTACCAAACTTCACAGGTAGGCCACCGCCTTGTATCACCATGCGATCGTCCATGTCGCGCATACCATTGTTAGCAGGCTTAGAGGCGATGAATTCAGCCAGCCCAGCAGTATCGCGACCCATTGCGGCGGAGGTAAACGCTTTACCCGTAGCACTGCCTACGGTGTGAGGGCCTGAATTATCTGCTTTAAGCAGCACCTTGGTTGCGCCATCTCGCGCTACGACTGCAACGCTTACTGCATAACCTTCAGTGGCACATGCTTGTACAGCCGCTTGTGCGGCTTGAGTGGCGAGTTCTAATGGCAAATATGGTGTGGTGGGCAAGGTGGTTTGAGCACCAGCAGCCAAAGGAAGCAACAAAGCAGACGTTAACGCGAGTGTACGAATCATGGTGAATCTCCACTGAGTAAGAAAGATAACAACAGAGTAAACGGGCTCGTTTTTTTGCACTATGCGTAGTGCTTGCTGATTAGCTACGTAGTCCTACGGATATTCCCTGCCTTCCAACCACAAGCGCGTCATCTCTGCTTGCGAGGTAGTGCCTAGCTTGGCACCTAATGCTGCTCTATGACTTTCTACGGTACGTGGGGATAGACCCAAGCCTTCGGCGATTTCTTTGGAGGTAAAACCGGCTGCCACTCTACCCAGCACCTCTTTTTCTCTAGGAGTCAGGCTTGCTAATAAGGCTAGGGTTTCTTCTTTTTCAGCCTGAACACGTAAGCGCTTCTCTAGGATTTCTTGGCCTTTTTGTATGGCATCGATCAGGTCTTGTTCGTCTACAGGTTTAGAGAGAAAGTCTATAGCGCCGTTTCTGAACGCACGTCTGCAAGCTTCTATATCACCATGTCCAGAGATCACGATTGTGGGCCAATCCACATCTTGTTCTAGCAGTTTCTCTTGTACTTTTAGGCCTGACACCCAGGGCATACGTATATCCATGATGATGCATCCGGGCGCGAGTTGGCTCACGGACGTCAAAAATCGTTGTGGGTCAGCAAAGCTATGTACAGCAATGTCTACCGTGGATAACAGCAGCTCTAACGCATCACGTACGGCTTGGTCATCATCTACTAAATAAACAGGGTGACTCATTCGCTAGGTTCCGATGTAGCAGGTTGGCTTGCTAAGAGTATGCTGAATACGGCTCCCTTACCGGCGGTTTCTTGTAACAATAACTCTCCACCTACGCGTTCTACTAAACGCTGGCTTAATGCCAAACCTAATCCTGTGCCGCCTTCTTTCCCGGTCACAAATGGCGTAAATAGCTCACCTCGCAACTGTGCCGGTACGCCAGGACCATTGTCAGCCACATCCACACGTACTTGATTACCTTGCTCAGATGCCCTAATCGTAATGAGCCTATCACCTGTAATCTGCTGTAGTGCATCCATGGCGTTACGTAGCAAATTAAAAAGTACCTGCTCCATTTCTATGGCATCGGCTTTTACTAACAAAGGGGTAGCAGGCACGTTCAAAATGATGTGCACCTGTTGATTCTGTGCTTCTTGGCGTAATAGGGACTGCACGTTATGCAATGCATCCCGCAGATCAAAACTTGTAGTAGGCAAACGCTGTGGGCGAGACCAATGCCTGAAATGCTCCAAAATCGCCGAAGCGCGCTGCGCTTGGATAACAGTCTCATCTAAAGACTTAGCCAGCCGTTCGGTGTCACCTTTGCTAAGCAATCGCCTACCCGCTTGGCTTTGCGCCAAGATCGCCGTTAACGGTTGGGTAAGCTCGTGGGTTAGGCCGCTTGCCATTTCCCCCAAAGCATTCACTCTGGAAGCATGAGCTAATCTGGATTCTAGACCGCTGATACGCGCTTGCTCCACTGCTGCGTTAACGCGCCTACGCTGACGCCACGCCAAACATACCCCTGCGTACGCCACACCCACTAACAGCGCCATGCCTAACGTGGGCCATAGCGGTAATAGGTCATCCCACTTCAACTGCAGCCCTGTTTCTAGCAACAAGGGCTGTGTGGTACTGCTGAGCGCTTTAGAGAAATGTAAGGTTGTAGGAGCGTCAGTGGCCGCCCCCAAAAAGGGTGTGCCATCAGGTAAAGACAGACGCAGCATAACGTCCGGTTTAGACCATAATGCCTCACCATTGCCCAACAACCGTGCTGCATCTATATCTAGCATCAGGGCATAGCCCAATGCATCCAGATTAGGATTACGCTTAATCAACAAGTAATGGCCGGGATGCGTAGGGTGCACCAACAGCTTCATATGCTCATTGCCAGTCCACGCCTGTTCTTGTGTCCATGCTTGGATTTCCGGATCCACAGCCCCCACACCTATGGGCAACTCTGCCGCATCCGGTTGTGTGACTAATTCAATTGCATCAATACTGGGGTAGAAATTGAGGATGCTGTGAGCGACGTCTTGGAAGAGTTCATGCCCGCGCTGATCCGCTGTTGTTTGCACCACCGCGGCTAATGCAGTTAAGTGAGCATCATGCTGGCCAGCACGCTGAGATGCCAAGCGCTGCAACAGCACACTTTCTTTTTCCAAGACTTGTATATGCGTGTGATAACGCCAGCTCGCCAACCCTATTACGGTCAGCACTACCAGCAGCACACCTAGCAAGATTGCTACACTGGGACGGTAAAAGAAAGACGGGCCAGTACGCATGACGTAAAGTTTCCCACAAGGCTTGAACGAATACGAATTATGGCACAGAGCCTATCTGGCTCCGCTTACGTATACGGTAAAATCACCTTTCTCTTTGCACTCACACCCATGAAAGTCATTACTACTTCCCTACCCGGCGTACTCATCATAGAACCCAAAGTTTATAAAGATGAGCGTGGTTTTTTCACAGAAACCTTCCAGCTAGAGCGCTATCAGCAGGCTGGAATGACGCTGCCTTTTGTGCAGGAAAATCATTCCAGGTCGCAGCGTGGTGTGCTGCGTGGCCTGCATCAACAACGTACCCGCCCCCAGGGGAAATTGGTACGTGTTAGCCGAGGTGCGGCCTTTGATGTAGCGGTAGACCTTAACCCTGATTCGCCCACATATGGACAACATATAGGGGTAGAACTAAACGACGAAAACCACCGCCAGCTCTGGATTCCGCCAGGCTATGCACATGGTTTTTGCGTATTAAGTGAGGTCACAGACGTACAGTATTCGTGCACGGATGTGTATTGCCCAGACGATGAGGATGGTGTGCGCTGGGATGACCCAGATCTAGCCATCCCCTGGCCTATTCAGCAGCCCACCTTATCTGTCAAAGACTTGGCATTGCCTACATTACGCGAACGTATGCAACGACTATAAAGGGTTACAGAAACTGCTATGCAACAGCCTGCAGCGTTCAGCTTAACGACGTGCGGCGCGATTTTGCGGCTGACGAGGGGCGCGATCTTTGAGGTGACGGAAAGTAATACGACCTTTGCTCAGGTCATAAGGCGACAGCTCTAGTGACACATCATCACCAGCCAAAATGCGAATGTGGTGTTTACGCATTTTGCCGCCTGTGTAGGCAATCAATTCGTGACCGTTTTCTAAGGTCACACGGAAGCGTGAATCTGGCAGCACTTCGTTCACTGTGCCACGCATTTCAAGGATTTCTTCTTTAGCCAATAGTTTGCTCCTAAAAAATTAGACTACTAGTATAACATACGCTATTTTTTAGTGATTTTTCAATAAAGTACGCTAAACTTGGCGGTTACTTGCGGCTTGGGATTTCAGCCCTCTGTCGCGACCTTCGCTATGACGCTACGCCGGACTATTTTTCCAGTGGTAGCAGGAGTTTTTCTATGTTGCGCGCCATATGGCTAGCGGCGTATGCGTGCGCCGTTCTATTAGCCAATGTCTACTTGGACAGCTTTATTGAGCTGCCTTGGTTTGGACTGTTCAGTATTGGTTCTATCTTTTTTGCTGCAGTTTTCACGCTGCGTGATCGCCTACACCAATACGGCCTACCTACGGTATATCTGGCTATATCTTCCGCCGTACTGATCACTACCTTATATGGTCAGTTTATTGCCCAAATCAGCCCCCGATTCTTATTCGCCTCATTTGTTGCGATCTTAATTAGCGAGCTCGCTGATACCGCTATGTTTCAGCGTTTACGCCATTATCGTTGGCATAAACGGGTGCTGGCCAGCCATGCAGTAAGCGTCCCTTTGGACAGTTTGGCCTTTACCCTTTTAGCGTTTGCAGGCGTGATGAGCAGCTATGACATGATGCAAATTGTCTATGCCGATGTGCTAGGTAAATACATCATTGCTGCCGCTGTGGCGTACTTACCATTTATTTCTGTGCGTGAACGCCGCACCGTATCGCCCTGACTTTCTTCGCGAACTTTACTTATGACCACTTCCACCGATCATACCTACGTGCCGGCTGATGCTAACAGCTACACCTCACCCGACACAGGTGCCGTGTTGAAAACTATTGCTAACCCGCACCCCCATTTTCAAAGCTGGCAAGAACATGTGCTGACGTTACCGGAGCTATGCCCCGCGTCGCATAACCCCGGTGCAGGTTCTACGCTAGCCATACGCTATCAAGCCACTCAACGTTTTCTGGAAGTATTTTCACTCAGCGCTTATATACAGGCATTCATAGGCCACAAAACGGTGCGTGACGTAGAAATGCTGACTCAAGTCATTGCCCGTGACTGTGCTGCCGTGTTGCATATAGCCGTGGAAGTAGAAGGCTGTTTTGAATTGCCTGCATTAGGCCAACGCGTCACCACTCGCGTACAAGCCTAAACAACACAATGGCCACCCTATATAGGTGGCCATTGTGATTACCGATTTAACGGCACGCTACGATTACGCGTTTTCGGTTTTGCGCATACGCACGCCTTGGTTCCACCACAAGAAGGCTAGAATCAACAACGCTGGTAAATACATGTAGTAATCCATCAGCGCGTGAGGATTAGGTTGTTTCACAACCATTACATCCCAACCTTGCTCCCAACCAGAGCGTCTGGCTTGACTACCAAAACCCACATTAGAAAGCTGTACCATATCGCCAAAGGCCATCACGCCAATACCAGCATCAGCCATACGTTTACGACCTGCTGCTTCGCCTGTAAGCGTAGAGCCTTCCTCTAGCACGGGCAGTTCTGCGCCTACTGTTTTACGGATGGTGTCGCCTTCTATAGTCATCCCTTCAATTTCTACCACCAACTGCTGACCTGGGCGTAAATCTCCCGCCACGGCGTAAATTTGCGCAGGCTCGGCATTTACGTAGCGAGTTTGTATATGGTTCATGAACCAGTCTGGTCGGAACATGATAAACATCACCAGCAAGCACAACAGCACTTCCCACCATTTGGATTTAATACGCATCCAACCCATGGTTGCTGCAGCAAAAGCTAGTGATCCTAGAATAGAACCGAACACTACAAAGACAAACTCATACCAACTTTCTATACCAATCAGCAAGAGCAGTGGGTTAAACACGAACATAAACGGCAGCACAGCTGTACGCATCGCATACTTGAAGCCCTGTATACCGATTTTCAGTGGGTCCTCACCTGCAATAGCGGCAGCCGCAAACGTAGCCAATCCTACAGGTGGTGTGATATCCGCCATCAGCCCGTAATAGAACACAAACATGTGTACAGCAATGAGCGGGATAATCAGGCCACTTTGCGCACCCAACTCAACCACCACAGGCGCCATCAAGGTTGCCATCAAAATGTAGTTGGCTGTAGTGGGCATACCTAAGCCCAACACCAAACACACTACTGCAGTGAAACCCAACATCAACAGCACGTTCCCCATGGACACCAGTTCCACAAAGGACGTCATGCGTAGACCTAAACCAGTCAGCGTAATGGTACCTACAATCAAACCTGCCGTACCACACGCCAGCGCAATACCCACCATGTTGCGGGCACCCTCTTGCAACCCCACCAACGTATCTTTAACACCTTCCGATAATGCCGTACCAACTTGTTGACGACGGAAGAATGCTTGTAAAGGACGGCGCGTGAGCATCAGCAGCAACATGGTTGTCACTGCCCAGAATGCTGACAGGCCCGGCGAGAAACGCTCTATGGTCAGGCACCATACCAAAATACCGATAGGGATTAGGAAAAACAAACCCGTACGCACGGTGGCCCATACTTCAGGCTGCGTCATCGTGCCATCTTGCTTCACCAAATCGGGTAGGTCATCGTGCTTAGAGGCTATCCACACCAACCCTACATACAGTGCGATCAGTAAGGTCACTAAAATACCAAAAGCCTGTTGCGGGAATAGCTGTTGCGTTCCCACCCCTATCCAATAGATCAGTGCGACCACAATTATGGTGGCAGAAATGCCCATCCCTAGTCGCCCGATGCGCTGAATAGGTGTGCGCGCTTGCGTGGCTGCCTGCATGGGCTGCAAGCCCAACCGCAGTGCTTCTAAGTGCACAATGTAGAACAACGACACATAGGATAATATCGCCGGCAGTAGCGCGTGCTTAATGATCTCCGTGTACGGGATACCCACATACTCAATCATCAAGAATGCAGCCGCACCCATGACCGGCGGCATAATTTGCCCGTCAGCCGATGCTGCAGTTTCAATCGCCCCTGCTCGCACACCACCGTAACCAGCACGCTTCATCAGCGGAATGGTAAAGATACCAGTAGTCACCACGTTTGCCGTAGACGACGCTGACACCATGCCGTTTACAGCCGATGACACCACTGACACCTTCGCTGGTCCACCACGCAAGTGCCCCAACAATGAGAAGGAAACCTGCATCATGTAGTTCCCTGCACCGCAGCGGTCTAGCAGCGAACCCAACATCACAAAAATGAAAATATAGGATACCGACACACCCAGCGCTACACCGAAAACCCCTTCGGTAGTCAGCCACATGTGCGAAACCAAACGCTCTAACGACGCGCCACGATGCGCCAACACATCAGGCAAATGTGGGCCTAGAAATACATAAATCAGAACCAACGTACCCAACACTGCCATGGGAGCGCCCAATGCACGGCGAGTTGCTTCTAACAGCAACACCAAGCCAATGCTGGCAACCACTACGTCCATGGTGGTAGGAATACCAGGGCGCAATGACAGTTCTCGGTAGAACAGGAACAAATACGCACCGCAAAACGCCGCAATAATCGCTAGCACCCAGTCTAGTAAGGGCACACGATCGCGGTTTGATTTTTTGCTAACAGGATACGAGACATAGCCCAGAAACATGGCGAAGCCCAAGTGCAAAGCACGCGCCTCAGTATCATTAAAAATACCAATATGAAATGTAAACGGCAGTGGAGAGGCATACCACAACTGGAAAAATGCCCAACATAACGCCACTACCGAAATGATCATTGCTACTGCACCAGTAACATTGCGACCACCGCGGTCCACCTCTTCTACCATCTGCTGTAAGGCTTGCTGATTGGAATTACTACTCATCATCCATCCTTCTTCTGATTATCTAGATAACGTGGGCCACCCTTTTGGGGCAGCCCACGATGAAGGGGTGTATGCGCACGCCCCTTCGCACTACAAAGGATTACAGCAGACCTTGCTCTTTAAAGAAGCGCTCTGCACCGGGGTGCAACGGTGCGGACAAGCCATTTTTCACCATGTCTTCTTTCTGCAAGTTAGCAAACGCTGGGTGTAAACGTTTGAAATCTTCGAAGTTGTTAAATACCGCTTTTACGACTTCGTATACACGGTTCTCAGGCACGTCTTCAGAGGTCACAAACGTCGCCAACACACCATAGGTAGGCACATCATTAGGGTTGTTCTGGTAGATACCACCAGGGATCACCACTTTGGCGTAGTACGGGAACTCTTCTACCAAGGAATCTACCGCCTCACCCGTGATGCTCACCAATTGAGCACCACATGTGGTGGTAGGATCTTGAATGTTGGCGGAGGGGTGACCTACACCATAGAAAAAGCCATCTACTTTGCCGTCACACAGTGCTTGACCATGTTCATCAGGACGCAACTCAGACGCCAGCGAGAAGTATTCTTGTGGGGTTGTGCCCATACGCTCTAGCAACTGCTCCATCGACGCACGTGTACCGGAACCTGGGTTACCAACGTTAAAGCGCTTACCTTTAAGCTCTTCAAAATTCTTCACGCCACTTTCTTTACTCGCCACAGCCGTAAAAGGCTCAGGGTGAATGGAAAACACCGAGCGCAATTTTTTGTATTCGCCAGCATCTTTAAATTGGCCTTCACCATGGTACGCGTTATAGCCCACATCGGACTGCACCACGCCCAAGTCTAACTCGCCCGCTTTAATGGTATTGACGTTAAAAACTGAACCACCCGTGGACTCTACCGAGCAACGTACGCCGTGATCCTTACTGTCTTTATTCACCAAGCGGCAAATCGCACCACCCGCCGCGTAGTACACGCCGGTTACACCACCAGTACCAATACTCACAAACTCAGTTTGTGCAGCAGCTGGCAGAGGAGCCAGCAAGAAAGAGCAGAATGCCACACCCACTGCCAGCGCAGAACTTTTCACTTTTACATTTAACTTTTTATTCATATATGACTCCTCTATTGACGCGTCTTGCGACGTTACAAACCCTTCGGTTTATTCAGAACGGACCACTAGATGGTACAGATCTCAGGCTTGAAAAAAACAAGTGAAATCCCTGATTCGCAGCGCTGTTATAACAACAAATGAATCCCAAAAACCAACAAAGGAAACATATGTATCGGCGAATCATACTGGAAAATCAATGGATAACAAATACTTGTTTTCCTGAACCACCTCAGAAGAACACAGCCAACTTATACACCAGAAAGCTTTGAGCACATAACCGTGAAAGGCTAAACAAGGCAAAAATTTAGAAACCAAATGCGTTAAATCAAGAAAATCTTGCACAGCAAGACACATGAATCCTACTCACTTTAGCCATAAAGAAAATCGCTATTTAGTCTAGTTTCCCCTGTAGCGGAGCAGATCACTAGCTACCAGCACTGTCATGGACATTCACGCCTCACCCTATAACTAAAAGCCATGTAATAATGAAAACATCACCCCTGATCCTCATGCTCTCAGCCTGCTATGCGCCTACGCCATATAGAAATTTTCGATGCCATTTGCCGTACTGGCTCACTGACCGATGCAGCCAAACTTCTGCATATTTCACAGCCCGCAGCCAGTAAGCTGCTGGCCAGCGCCGAGCAGCAATTAGGCTTCAAACTGTTTGAACGTATCAAAGGGCGCTTACAACCCACTCGTGAAGCAGGCATTCTGGAACCTCGTGTCGCACACCTACAGCATGAATTAGCACACGTGCGTAGACTGGCCTTCAATCTGCGTCACAGCCAACATGGCCACCTACGTATAGGCATCAACCCAACCATGGGGTTAGGGCTACTCCCCGAGGTGATGCGCCAAAGCCAAAAAGCGCAACCACACATCACCTTTGATCTACGTGCGCACCACAGCGGTGAATTACGCGAGGCGCTACTATCGCGCGATCTGGATATGATTATTTCTTTTTCCAGTGAAGAAACACCCGGCATTCAACTGACTCACATAGGACAAATTGAACTGGTACATCTAGGCCCCGAAGGCGCACTAGGTGCCAAACATATTACCGACTTGAGTCACAAGAATTACATTGCGTTGGACTCTAGAGACCCTTCCGGTCGTGTCTTGCAAAGCCTCTTAGATGAGTACAACGTAGAGACCACTATTACCGCTCAAGTGCAAACCCACTATGTAGCCTGCTCACTGGTAGCGGTAGGTTTGGGGGAAACAGTGATAGACATCATTACCGCGCAAGCCATGTTGCGCCCAGGGTTGATGATTAGTCGTTTGAACCCGCACACCACCATTCCCATTACCCTGATGACGCACGCTAATGATCCACTCTCTGCTGTGCAACGCACCTTGATTGATACCCTGCAAAAAGTCTGTAAGCAGTACGTATTTCCTAGCCATACTGACAACCAACTTTTCCCTCACCCCATACCCTAAAGTTATACCTTGTACCTACTTGGCTATTGGAAATGTCTAGACTTCACTGTCAGAATCGTAGCGTTACCCATTTAACGTTACGGTTATATTCATGCATGTCTGCATTATTGGTGGCGGGATCATTGGTGTTGCCTCTGCCTACCAACTTACCAAACAGGGCATCCACGTTACCCTGATTGAAGCTGAACACGATGTCGCGATGAAAGCGAGTTTCGCCAATGGCGGGCAGCTAAGTTACAGCTACGTGGCCCCACTGGCCGATCCTTCCGTTTTTGTAGACCTTCCTAAATGGTTAGGCCGCAAAGACTCTCCGCTGAAATTCACCCCACAACTCAGCTTCTCGCAATGGCGCTGGCTTAGCCATTTCCTGATGGCATGCCGAAGCTCTGTGCAAAGCGCGTCTACGCAAGCATTGTTGTCGTTGTCTTTCCTGAGCCGTAAGAACATCCATCATTGGCTAGAACACGATGGACTGTCATTCCACCATCAGGTAAACGGCAAGTTGATTGTGCATGAAAGCCAAAAAAGCTGGGACAGTGCGCGTGCACAAGTAGAGAAACAAGCCAAGCTGGGTGCATCGCAAAAACTGCTGAATGCCGAAGAGTTGTTTGCGCTAGAACCTGCCATGGAAGGCATGCGTGGTCGTGCTATTGGCGCCGTCTATACGGCCGACGAAGAGGTGGGTGATTGCCACGTATTGGCAAAATCCATGCTAGAGAAATTACAGCAAACCAGCACCTTTACCCTGTTAACCGGCGTGAAAGTACACGGTTTCAAAAAGTCTGGCTCTACAGTTAACGCTGTACACACTACCGCTGGTGAAATCCAAGCCGACCATTTCGTGGTGTCTTCGGGTGTGCAAAGTGGCAGCTTGTTGAAGCCGCTGGGATATTCCCCACTGCTGTTCCCACTTAAAGGCTACAGCTTAACGTTAGATCAAGAGAATCAATCGGCGCTGTTTCCTAAAATCAGCGTGACTGATTACGCTCGCCGTATTGTGTACGCCCCTATTGGCACACAACTGCGTATTGCAGCGATGGTAGATATCAAAAACTTCTCCAACGCGGTAGATCCTGAACGTATCGCTATTTTGAAAAACCAGATTCAAGGCACCTTCCCACAATTGAATCTAAGCGAAGCACAGCCTTGGGCCGGTCTGCGTCCTGCTACACCTACTAGCAAACCTATTATTGGTGCTTGCCCGAACACCCAGAACGTCTGGATGAACATCGGACACGGTGCCCTAGGCTTCACGCTAGCGGCAGGTTCTGCACAGTTACTGGGCGAAATGCTGACTAACAGCGCTTTGTCTGTAAACCCTGCTCCTTTCGCACCTTAAGCCCACTGACTATCACTTCAGCGCATAGCCCCAGTACGCTGCAAGTAGCGATCAACCAGTCATTCAGCGCACTGCTGGCACTGTCGCCACCTCAAAACCAGCCCTACAAAGGCTGGTTTCTTCTCCATGCCCACGCGGTGAACACATCGAAATCCTTTAGGTTACAAAAAAGTGAATCTCACGCAACGATTGGAGTTTTTTTGTAAATCAGCCGAAACAATTGCTCCATCCGAACCCTATAATTAACAGAACGGTGTCACTTCCCG
>SRSN01000100.1 GCA_004791645.1 Alcaligenaceae bacterium 429 | reverse complement strand
GTCTTATGCCAGAGCGCGGCGAGTCAGTAATCGTGCAACCAGTGGTGAGGTCACCATCTGCACAATGGCAAAAAATACAGCAGGAATAGCGATTTCAGATGGCAAACCTGATGCTGCGACAAAGGCTGCAGCAATGCTGAATTCTTTTTTACTTACTGTAAACAGATACGCAATCAGCTCTTGCCTGTCGCTGATCCAGATTTTGGCACACATACCCACTGCGTATCCTGCCAGATTCAAGCACAGTGCTGCTGCCGCAATCACCCACGCATACCAACCATAATCCAAAATCGTTTGTGCATTAGGCCCGATCACCGCTAATAAAATCAGCAAATACAACAGCGAGCCTGCTCCGGCGTACACTGAATCGTAACGTGCAACAGTGGCCGTAAACCGTGTACGTAACCCTACCCCCACTAACGTAGGCACTAATACGATTAACACGAGCTCAGCAACAATATTCCATAGCGGAACATCCAACTCTACGCCCGTGAGCCCTAGGAATAAAAATGGAATAATAAAGGGTGCTAAAGCTGTATTCACAGCATTCAAGACTGCTGCTAAGGCAACATTTCCCTGTGCCATCAACACCAGTAACGGCGCAGAAACATCGGTAGGCAACATACCCAATAGAGTCTGGCCATTGGCTAATGTCCCTTGACCAAAAAACCAGCGGCCAGTCAGCCAACCCAATAAAGACATGGGTACATAGACCAAGAACAACGCTAGAAACTGCTTCGCTGGGTGACGCAATACGACGCTAACGGCTCGCGCATCAAAAGTTAAGCTGATGACCAGCATCAACAGCGCAAGCAAAGCACTAATACCGGGAGCCAACCACTGCCCCGGTGTAGGCCACAGTAAACCCACTACAGCCACCACTAGCACCCACACCACCAAGTGGGACTCTATGCTTTGAAAGAGTTTACGCATACTGCAAGTGACCAGAGACAGCTACGCCCTGATTGACTCAAGCGCCAGTATTAGACAACGGCACGCTATCAGGACGGCAATCGTCCAACCCATCCTTAGCGTTTACATCGCATGTAACGCCAGGCATGTCTTCTAATTCTTTGATGATTTTCTTTTCTTGTGCGGTGCAGCCAGCTAACACGATGCCACACACTAACGACATGCCTAAAAACAGGTTTTTCATGATGCAGTTCAGGAAAGGATTGCGATGGCGCATTATACATGCATTGCGAGAGCCCTCTGCCTGCCCTAAGCGTGGCTACGCATCAAAAACACCGCATACTTCACAAAAATTGCTTGATCATCTTCGTAAATATACTGTATAAATACACAGCATTAAGGAGATTACTATGCTATATATTATCCGCTTAGAAGATGCCCCAAAAGACTTAGCTGAACGCAACAAACGCGATGCTGAATCACGCTTTCAACGCACACTGGAACGCAAACTAGGCGGGCCGGATGCGGTAATCCAAGCCTATCAAGCCTGGCGTAATGCCGAAGAAACGTCAGAGTACGAGCTAAACGAATCACAAATCAGCTTAGTGAAACAATGGTTATCTGCCGCATCACAAGCGCAAACAGATGGCTTTCGAGAACTAGGCGAAAGCGAAGCCTATTTCGATATACGCTTGCAATGCTAACACAACCCGCCACCAACTACTGTTTTTTTAACCAGTCCTCATATTTCACTCGATACAGCACATGGTGACGCAGCGGGTGATCGGCTGGCAATGCAGGATGCATGAAATCTTCGCCTTCGGCATAGCTCAAGCCTATACGCTGCATCACCGCTTGCGATCGCTGGTTCGTCAGCGTTGTGAACGCCACCACTTCTGGTAGTTTTAACGCAGTGAATGCATGGGCTAACACGACGCGTGCCGCCTCACTCGCATACCCTTTACCCCACGCTTGCTGACATAACCGCCAACCTATTTCCACAGTAGGCATAAAAGGCAATCCTGCACTGCCGGGCACGGACAATCCAACAAAGCCGGCAAAAGGTAGCACACTGGGTATTTCTAATGCCCAAAAACCAAAGCCGTTGTTCTCAAAACCTGCTTGTATGCGTTTCGCTAAATCATCACTCTGCTCGGTATCCAACACCGATGGAAAATATTCCATCACGGCAGGATCAGCATTTAGCTGAGCAAATGCCGCCAAATCATCGGTACGCCACGGGCGTAGTAACACGCGCGGCCCACGCAAGGTCATTGCGCTTTCCATACTGCTTTCCTTAAAACTGTAGCTTTCTAGTATAGAACGAAGCGGCCCTCAGCTACTGTATAGCGAGTGGTTTTATACTACGTAACATCACCCTAAACGTTGTCATGCACTACCTTTTATTGCGCATTAGGCGTGTAAAACAGCGACTCTCACCAGCCATTTACACGGAGACATTCATGGTTGCGACATCCCCTTGGCTAGCCCCGGTCACACTACAAGGCACCACCGTCACATTACGCCCCCTTCAGCCTAGCGATCGCGATGCACTATTGTTAGCCGCCAGTGATGGGGAGCTATGGAAACTGTGGTTTACTAGCGTACCTAGCACAGAGAGTATTGATGCCTACTTAAACAAAGCGTTTGCAGACCAAGCCTCCGGTGTTGCCCTGCCCTTTGCTGTGATAGATAACGCTACCGGTGAGTTGGTAGGCAGCACTCGTTTCTGTAATGCCGATGTGGTAAATCACCGTGTAGAAATTGGCTATACCTGGTATGCCAAACGCTGCCAACGTACTGCCATCAACACTGAAAGCAAGCTATTACTCTTAACGCATGCCTTTGAACGCTGCGAGGCTATTGCCGTCGAGTTTAGAACCAATTGGCATAATCTAGCCTCTAGGCAGGCCATTGCTCGTTTAGGCGCAAAACAAGATGGCGTACTGCGTAATCACCAAAAAATGCCCAATGGCGGATATAGAGATACGGTTGTGTTCTCTATACTGAACCACGAATGGCCTTCCGCTAAACAAGCACTCACCAGCCGCTTACTGTAATTCCCCTTTAACCTTTTGCTCTAGTCTTTCATACGCTTATGGAATTCCTTTTGGCGGGTAATTACGCCCACTACGTGCTGATGCTGTCCACTCTGATCTTATTAATGGGCGCTGCTTTTCTGGGTAAGCGCATAGGCAAACGGCGTCAAGCCCAAGACCTACCCGTAGATGACGAGCTCAAGATCGTTCTGGGTGCCATCTTGTCACTCTTTGGCTTATTGGTGGGTTTTACTTTTTCTTTTGCGATCAACGGCTATCAAGCCCGTATACAAGCAGAATAAAACGAAGCTATCGCTATTGGTAATGCCTTTCAGCGCATCTCGGTACTAGAAGAAAAATACCAGCCTAGAGCTGAGTCTATGCTGCAAGATTATCTAGCACTGCGTATTCATTTCTTTGAAACCACCGACGAGACAAACCGAGCTGAAACCCGCATGGCAGCTATACAGCTACAAACCCATATGTGGAAGCTCATTAGCCAATTGGCACAACAAAACCCCAATGCCGTCATGGTGACCGCACTTAACGCGAGCAATGAACTCTATACCGCACAACAAAAAACCATGTCCAGTTGGCAGCGCCAAGTACCAGGCGCGGCATGGATACTTTTGCTCTTTTTTGCGGTGTGCTCCAACTTTTTGTTAGGCCACAACATTCGCGGCATACACGGTAACAACACAATTATTATGTTGCTTCCCGCGCTAATCTCACTCGCGCTATTGATGATTTCAGAGATAGACTCCCCCGGAGCAGGCCTAATTTACGTCACTCCTGAAAACCTTAATGCCTTACGCCATACGCTAGAAGTGGGTGGGCTTGCTCCGTAGATAAAGCAATAGCATCACTAGCTACGTTTTTGCACAGTTACGCTTAGTTGTTACTAAAACCTACAAACATTGCGTAGCCAAAAAACTGCATTACCCTGTCCTATAGTGAGCTAAATGCTCACTATAGAATGAGTGCCCCCTAGACTGTACACGCCCCGTATCTAAACACAGGCGCGGCATACCAACCACCACAGAGGCTACCGCCCCTGCTTTCATCTTTCTGATTTGTATAGATGGCAAAAACCGTAGCGTCCAACCAGCCTCGTCCAGCTTCCTTTGCCCACCCCGTAGCGTGGATTCGACAGTTAACACGTCTGCAACCTGCCAAATGGAATTGGTCCCGTTCAACCAGAGCGGCATTAGGCATGGGCATACCCTTAGCCATAGGTACGCTGTCAGGCAACCTAGGCGTTTATCTCTGGGTGGCCATGGGCTTCCTACTGCAAATGGGTGGTGAGCGCGACAACCCCTACCATATCCTGTTCCAGCGCATGCTGATCACCACGCCGCTCAGTTTGCTGGGTATATTGCTGGGCTATTTAAGCTATCTACCTTGGGAAGTGGTCATACTGTGCTTTACTGTCTTGGCTTTTATCTCGGCCATTTTAAGTAGCTATAACTCCGCACTGTCCATTGGCACTATGCAGATGCTGATGATGGGCACTGTCGCCGTCGGCAACCCTGCTATTAATCATTACTGGCATGTAGCGCTGTTAGCATTCACAGGCATTGTGTTTTACGCCGCCTTATTAGGTTTAGAAGCCTTAATACTTAGGCATAGACCTGAAGATCAAGCCTCAGAAAACCTACTACGCGCACTGGCATCGTTAGCGCTACATCGCGCCAAAAAACAACCTATAGAGCAAGACGAACAACAGATCACCACTAACTTAAACACCTTGTACACGCTAATGTTTCACACCCGTTCGTTGTCGCAAGGCAGAAACTTAGGGTCTGAACACACCGCCGCAGTGCTGCAACGTTTTGATAGTTTATTTGCGTCTATAGTGGGTTGCGCAGACAGCACCCAACTTAATGCCATAGCCACCACCTTAGAGCAAGCTGCCACGGCGTATGCCTCTAAGTCTAAGCATATTCCCGTTGCTAACGAAACACCGGGCTGCAACGCCAGCCTAAACAAAGACGCCAACGAGCTATTTCAAACTCTATGGCAACGTTCAAGCACCCTGCCCGATAACAGTATTACGGCTACGCAACCCGCGGCTAAACGTAAACAGTTAGCCGCCATTTTGGGCGAACTAAGCCCTGGAAGAGAGGTTCTGCTGGCTGCTGCTGCACTCGCCCTATGTACCTTTATTGCCTATGCTTTGCGTTGGAAAGACGATTACAGTCACTGGTACTGGATCCCCATGACAGTCATTCTTGTCATGAAACCTGATATGGGTTCGGTGTTTTCGCGCAGCATGTTACGTAGTATAGGTACTAGTTTTGGCGTCATTATCGGTGGTGTAATTCTGTACTTTGTCAGCCCCGGCCCTTTGTTTGTGATCATTATGGCGGCGCTGGCCTTTGTCTTGCCATGGGCATCACAACGCTCCTACGCCATGATGTCGCTGATTATCACTCCACTAGTGTTGGTCTTAATCGATTACGTCAGCCCAGAAAAAAATGGCGTTAATTACGCGCTGCTGCGTTTTGAGGACACCTTGTTAGGTGGTGCTATTGCTTTGGTATTTGGCTATTTGTTATGGCCCAAAACCAATCACCGCCAGCTATACCAGAATTTCCAGCAGATTCGCTTAGCTCTGGCCCACTACTTGCATGCCACGTTGCCTCAACCAAATACTTCTGAGCAACAAAACCAATTACATAGCGCACGCCATGCTGCCTATGGGCAAATCGCTAACATACGCACCAACCTGCAAAAACAGCTCTCTGACCCGCCACCAGCGAGCCAAGAAGCCTTGTCATGGTTTCCGCTCATTTCCAGTGCAGCACGTATGGCGAATAGCATCACCACTTACTCCATTAACAACACTGGCAACCTTAGTACACACGATTTGCAGTACCTACAGAAACTTGCCGACCTGATAGCACATGGCACGCCGGCCGATTTCCCTAAAGAAGCATGGCAAAGTGATACACCAGGCTCTGCTGAGGATCAATTGCTACGTGCAGCCATGAATGAGCTACAACACGTGAATGGCATGGTGGACGTACGCCCTGCTTCTACGACCAACGAAACCACTACTGCTTAACAAGCGTAGTGGCTAATTATTAGTAAAACCAGTGTGCTAAATGGATATCGTCGGGCTCTTTTTCGTAAAGCTCACGATCAGGCGGCAGACTTAGCTCTGCACCACGGCTGAGGTAAAACTCCACGGTGCGCTGCGTAGACGTTGCAGAAATATAAAAGCCAGCAATACCCATGGCTTGCGCTTCTGCTCTAGTGCGAGCATACAGTTCAGAAGCCAGCCCTTGGCCACGCCAACCATGGCTGACATGTAGAAAGGCCAATTGATGCAGCTTAGGGTAATCCGTGACTGGACGACTATCCATCACGCTGACAGCGGCTAACTCATCCCCCTCAAAAGCACCTAAGAAGAGGCCACCACGCGCAAAACAGGCGCGTAAAATCGGGCTATATTCTTTTTCCTCACCTTCTGGCCACCCTCGTGTATCGTAAAACTGCTCACGTAGCTGCAAACGGTCATTTACCATCACGTAGACATGTTGAACGATCTCACGTCGCTCAATTTCCCATACTCTATCTACTTCTTGTTCTGTTAACCGTCTGTACTGCATTCAACCCCCTTCATCACCTACGTAGTTAATTTCACAAACACCGTCGCTGCTATGGTCACTGATGCCCACAACGCTGCTGATCTACAGTACGCCATCCCTATGCTGTGCCTTTAGAGAGGACTAATCGTGTTTGCCTTTGACAATAAAAAACCGAGTCTACGACTCGGTTTTTAGTATTACAACATACCTAGCTGTAATCGAGCGGATTCGCTCATCATGTCACGACTCCATGGCGGATCCCACACTAGATCCACATCCACCTGCTCAACGCCTTGGATGGATTGCAGTTTAAAACGTGCTTCATCTGCAATCATCGTACCCATGCCGCAGCCAGGAGCGGTCAAGGTCATTTCCATACGAATGGCATAATCACCTGACTCTAACTTGCTCACCGCGCAGGTATAAACCAAGCCCAAATTCACGATATCAACGGGAATTTCTGGGTCAAACACCTGCGTCAGCACGATCCACGCAGCGTCTTCTATGGTTTTCTCGCTCAACGGCTGCTCAGGAACAAACACCTCGCGCTCTACCACGTCTTGACCAAGTGCATCGGCATCAGAGCCTTCTACACGGTATAGGTTGCCCTCTACCAAGACGGTAAAACTGCCACCCAAGCGCTGTGTGATGGTTGCCATGCAACCCGCTTCAATAGTGACCGGTGAGCCATAAGGAATGGTTACAGCCGGACAATCACGACTTACTACTACATCTTCACGGTCGAAGTAACTCAACGTCTGCCCCTATTCTGTTTTCGCGGTTTCTTGGGCTTTGGAAATAGCATTATGCAAGGTGTGCCAAGCCAAAGACGCACACTTCACACGTGCAGGGAACTCTTTTACGCCAGACAATACTTCCAGTTTACCCAAGTCACGGTCAGGGTGCTCTTGGGTCAACATGGCATGCACATCTTCAAACAGCTGCTCTACATCTGCTTTGCTTTTACCTTTACAGGCTTCCGTCATCAACGAGGCTGATGCCTTAGAAATCGCACAGCCGTGACCAATAAAGCTCACTTCCTCTACAACGCCTTCGTCATTCAGACGTGCATAAACAGTTAACTGGTCACCACACAACGGGTTATGCCCATCGGCCTGATGTGTAGCAGGATCCAACGCTTTAAAATTTCGTGGATTGCGGTTATGGTCAAAAATTACTTCTTGATAGAGTTCGCGCAGACCATCAAATGCATTACTCATCACTTACCCCAAAGAGTTTCTGTGCTTTTTTCAAACTAGCTACCAATGCATCTACATCGGCAAATGTGTTGTACACGCCAAAAGACGCACGAGCGGTACCGGGAATACCCAGCTCAGTCATCAACGGCATCGCGCAATGATGCCCAGCACGAATGGCCACACCATCCATATCCAAGATCGTACCCAAATCGTGAGGGTGAATCCCGTCAACCATGAATGACACCACTCCGGCTTTATGTGGTGCTGTGCCAATGATCTTAATGCCTGGCAACGCCTGCAATTGTTCCGTAGCATAGGCTAGCAGCGCTTGTTCGTGCTCAGTAATGGCATCAAAACCAATACGTTGTACATACTTTAGAGCCTCAGCCAATACCACCACACCCGCAATATTGGGCGTACCAGCTTCAAAACGTTGCGGTGCTGGCGCAAAGGTACTGCCAGAAAAGCTCACGGTATGAATCATGTCGCCGCCGCCTTTCCAAGGTGGCATGACATCCAAAATCGCGTATTTACCGTACAACACACCCACACCTGTAGGACCGTAGATTTTGTGGCCGGAAAAGGCGTAAAAATCACAATCCAAATCTTGTACATCTACCACTTGGTGCGCCACAGCCTGAGCGCCATCTAACAGCACTACCGCACCCACGGCATGCGCTTGTGCGATCATCTCTTTCACGGGGTTCACAGTACCCAACGCATTAGACACATGCACAAGGCCCACAAACTTTGTACGTGGGCTTAACAAACGACTGTACTCAGCCTGATCCAAAGTGCCATCTTCTAGCATAGGCACGACTTTGATCACTGCGCCTTTCTCATCCGCCAACAACTGCCACGGTACGATATTGGAGTGATGCTCTAACATGGTGAGCAAAATCTCATCGCCCGCCTTGATATTGGCACGCCCCCACGTCGCTGCTACCAAATTGATGCTATCGGTAGTCCCGCTGGTGAAAACGATTTCTTCTGTACGCGCCGCATTCAAAAATGCACGTGTGCACTCACGACTGCGATCGTACAAGTCGGTCGCATGTTGCGAGAGCCAATGCACACCGCGGTGTATATTGGCGTTCTCACGTTCGTAGAATTCGCGCTCAGCCTGAATAACACACTGAGGTTTCTGCGTGGTGGCTCCGTTATCCAGATACACCAGTCGCTTATCACGGATGGGGTTCTGCAGAATGGGGAAATCCCCTTGCACATCCAGTTTGATTTCAGTAACGGCAGAAGCGCTCATCATTTATTCCTCAACCAAAGCCAAGCCGCCGGGCAGCAAGGCAGAAATACTAGCGGTTGCTCGAGCACGCAGAGCATCATTGCGAATGCGCTCCAAACTGGAGGCTGCGAACGCATAAATCAGCAGGTTGCGGGCTTCTTCTTCACTCAGACCACGAGAACGCAAGTAGAACAGGCTTTCTTCGTCTAGCTGACCCACGGTAGCACCGTGCGCACATTTCACGTCATCAGCGTAGATTTCCAGCTCTGGACGTGCATCGCTACGTGCCAGTTTGGACAACAACAAGCTGTCTGAACGTTGAATAGCATCAGTGCCATCTGCGCCCTTACCCACCACAATACGGCCGCTAAACACACCGCGAGCCATATCAGTCAAAATACCGCGATAGTATTCGTGGCTAATGCAATTAGGTACGGCGTGGTCAATAACCGTGTTGTGGTCTACATGGCGCTTGCCATCAACGTAGTACAAACCGTTGAACAGCGTCTCGCAACGCTCGCCCAGGAATGTGGTACGAATATTGTGACGTGCCAACTTAGCACCAAAAGACAGCGAGTGCGATTCAAAGCGCGAGGCTTTTTCCTGTGTCACACTGATATCAGCCAAGTGCAACGCTTGCGTATTTTCTTGCTGGAATTTCAGGTGTGTCAGGTTTGCATCTGCCGCCACAAACGCTTGCGTGACCACGTTATTCAGTGAGGCCACATCGTCGCTTACGCTAACGTGATGCTCTACTACAGTCGCCGCTGCACCCGCTTCCACCCGCACTACGTTACGAGGAAAGCTAGCACCTTGCGACGCCGTATTCATGAACACCATATGTACAGGCTGCTCTAGCATGACGCCTTTAGCAACGTGCACGTAAGCACCGTCTTCCGCCAATGCCAAGTTCAATGCGCTAACGCTAGTACCAGCATCTGCAGCACCGTAGAACTGTTCTAGATCAGCATCATTTAGATGGGCAGCCAACGCGCCCAGTGTCACACCAGCAGGCACGTTATCCAGTTGCGATAACTGACTTGTATACTTGCCATCTACAAACACCAACCAGTAGCCAGCTTCGGCGTGTTGCAACGCTTTAACTTGTGCGGCTGCATCAACGCTGACTGGACGCTGATAAGCAGCCTGCTCCAGAAATGCCAATGAGGTGTGGTGCCAGTTTTCTTGTTTGGTGGTTGGCCAACCTTCTGCTGCAAAACGCTCCAAGGCCTGCTGTCGCTGGCTATTCAGCCATGCGGGTGCTTCTGCCAGTGTCTGCGCATACTCCGTGACCCATGCAGGGAGCTTGCTCATACAGCGGCTCCTTTAGCAGCCTGTTCCGCAGCCAATTCTTTTACCCAGCCGTAACCGCGTTTTTCCAGTTCCAGCGCCAAGCTAGCATCGCCAGACTTGATGATCTGACCATTAGCCAAAACGTGTACGTGATCAGGAACGATGTAATCCAACAGACGCTGATAGTGAGTAATCACGATCATGGCGCGATCTGGCGCACGCAGACGGTTCACACCATCAGCCACCACACGCAGCGCGTCAATATCCAAACCGGAGTCGGTTTCGTCCAGGATGGCCAGTTTAGGTTCCAGCAGGCTCATCTGCAGAACTTCATTGCGTTTTTTCTCGCCGCCGGAGAAACCTTCGTTCACAGAGCGGTACAAGAACTCTTCGCGCATACCTACGGTTTTCATTTCAGCTTTTACCAGCTTCAAGAAATCCATGGCATCCAGCTCAGGCTCACCGCGTTGGCGGCGAATAGCGTTCAAGGATGCACGCAAGAAGTAAGCGTTAGACACGCCAGGAATTTCGATGGGGTATTGGAACGCCAAGAACACGCCGTTACGGGCACGCTCCTCAATGGCCATATCCAACAAGTCTTTACCATCAAACTCTACCGAACCGCCGTTGATGGTGTAGTCATCACGACCCGCCAACACTTGCGACAACGTACTTTTACCGGAGCCGTTAGGGCCCATGATGGCATGGACTTCACCCGCTTTAACTTCCAGATTCAGACCGCGCAAAATTTGTTTGTCTTCAATAGAAGCACGTAAATCTTTAATACTCAACATGATGAAGCTCTCCTTAACCTACACTGCCTTCCAAACTTACGCCGAGCAGGTTTTGGGCCTCGACTGCAAATTCCATTGGCAACTCTTTAATGACATCCTTGCAAAAACCGTTCACGATCATGGACACGGCATCTTCAGCAGAAATCCCACGCTGCATGGCATAGAACAACTGATCCTCGCCAATGCGGGATGCGGTTGCTTCGTGCTCTACGCTTGCCGTAGGATTTTGCACTTCCATGGTTGGGAAAGTATGTGCTGAACAACGCTTGCCAATCAGCAAGGAGTCACACTGGGTAAAATTCCGGGCATTTTCTGCTTTAGGGGTAATACGCACCAAACCACGGTACGTGTTCATACCTTCTCCAGCCGAAATACCTTTAGAAATGATGGTGCTACGGGTGTTCTTACCCATATGGATCATTTTGGTACCGGTATCTGCCTGCTGACGGTGATTACTCAACGCTACCGAGTAGAACTCGCCTACCGAGTCATCACCACGCAAGACCACACTTGGGTATTTCCAAGTGATCGCAGACCCTGTTTCTACCTGAGTCCAAGAGATGCGTGAACGCGGACCGCGGCATTCGCCACGCTTCGTCACGAAGTTGTAAATACCACCTACCCCATCTTTATCGCCGGGGTACCAGTTTTGCACGGTGGAGTACTTAATGTTTGCATCATCCAACGCGACCAGTTCAACCACTGCCGCATGCAACTGGTTTTCATCTCGCATGGGCGCCGTACAGCCTTCCAGGTAGCTTACCGAAGCACCTTCCTCTGCAATAATCAGGGTGCGCTCAAACTGCCCTGTATTGGCCGCGTTGATACGGAAGTATGTGGAAAGTTCCATCGGGCAACGTACACCCTTAGGTACAAACACAAACGAACCGTCTGAGAACACAGCGGAGTTCAGCGCTGCATAGAAGTTGTCCGTAGGAGGAACCACAGTACCCAAATACTTACGAATCAGTTCAGGGTACTTATGTACGGCCTCAGAGAAGGCACAGAAAATTACGCCTACATCTTCTAG